>CAMZKY010000177.1 GCA_947311455.1 uncultured Marinosulfonomonas sp.
AGGGGCCATATTCCAATACATCAACGGCTTTTACAATCCACGTAGACGGCATTCATCGCTGGGCGGGAAAAGTCCCTTGGCATTTGAAAGAAAGGCAGCTTAAATGAGTTAAGAGACCGGAACGTAAACGGGACAAGACCAGTTTTTCAGAATCGGAGTTTGTTACCGGAGCTTGTCTTGAACTACCGCGTTCATGGCGCAAAAAATCAAATAGGCAGACGCTGCACCTGGGTCGATATGACCGACCGATCGCGCGCCTAATTTTGCAGAGCGGCCTTTTGAAGCCTGCATAGCACGGGTGGACTCCATGCCTTTTTTCGCGGCGGTTTCTGCGGCTTGCAGGCAATCCAGAATTGTTGCCTGACGCTTGGCTGCCTCAACCGCGGGGGCCCAGACATCTATCATGGTTTTATCCCCTATTTTTGCCCCCCCGCGTTCAGAGATGCCGGTGAACATCGCCTCAAGCCAACGCACCATAGCCGACTTATCAAGGTTCAACCGATCATCCACTGCGCGGCCCGCATATTCAAATCCCGTTGCATAAAGAGGCCCGATGGATGCGCCCACAGCGTTTAGGAATACATCTGTCGCAGACTCGCAAATCATTGTAATTGTTGTCTTATCTGGGATATCTCGAAGCCGTTTTCGCAGGGTTCCCCAGCCGGTATCCATTGCAATACCATGGTCACCATCACCAATGACGCCGTCAAGTTCACAAAGCCAATCGCGGTTTTCGTGCATCACATTGGCAACAGAAACCAGAATATGCGTAAAGATTTGCGGCGTGATTTCACCGTCTTTTTTCAGGGTGTTCAGATTTTGAACCGGCCGCGTGTTTAGTGTTTTTCTATGCTGAATCCTGTGTGATTTTTCTGGCGCTGACACCACTTTTCCAACCTGTAAGGCCGGTGTTTCGCAAGGATGATCGAACAGTTTTGTCAATTCATCATCCAGTTTAAGCACGGAAATAGATGCCCCCGCCATTTCAAGCGCGGTTATATAATTCCCGACCCAAGAGTGATGGATTTCAACCCCGATTTCCTTTAATCTAAGCCCAAGTTGGCGGCGCAGAATGTAAAGTTCCATCAATGATGTGGCCCCCAATCCATTTACCAATACGGCAATTTTATCACCCTTTTTCAAAGGCATATCGGTAAGGAGTAAATCCAAAAGCTGGTCGGTAACTTCATCCGCAGATTGCAATTTTGTGCGGGCTATTCCCGGTTCGCCGTGAATTCCCATACCGATTTCCATCTCTTCCGGGCCGATTTCAAAGTTGGCTCGGCAGGTTTGAGGTAACGAACACGCACCAAGCGCAACGCCGCTGGAACGAGTCATTGCATTTGCGTGTTTGGCCAATCGGATCACCGCATCAAAATCATATCCTAAATCAGCAGCCGCGCCCGCACATTTGAATACAAAAAAGCCACCGGCAATCCCCCGACGTTCATCCCCGCGATTTTGCGGGGCCGACGCCACATCATCGGTCACTAAAACAGATGTCGACTTTATATCATGGGCCGTTAATGCCTCGGATGCCATGTCAAAATTCATCACGTCACCGGTGTAATTTCCATACAAAAACACAATACCCGCCCCGCCATCAGCGGCAAAAGCCGCGTCACAAATCTGGTCTGGCGACGGGGACGCAAAAACATTGCCGATTGCGGCGGCATCGGCCAATCCTTTGCCAACATAACCGGAAAAGGCGGGCTCATGTCCGGAACCACCGCCGATCACAATCCCGACTTTGCCTTGGCGGGGGCCGTTGCGGGCGACAATTGCGCGTTTGGTGTCACCGCTCTGCATCAGAATTTCAGGGTGGGCGGCGATCATACCTTCGATCAATTCCGAAATAACATCATCCGGCTGGTTGATCAGTTTTTTGGTTTTATTGCGGTTGTCCATTTTACCCTACCTATGATTATCAAGGCCATTTTGGCGGCGGCGAATTTATCCAAAACATACAGGAAATACCGGCCTTTCCAAAACAATATTTCATGTAGTATTTCAGCCAAAACTACAGGGTAAAATGGCCTGACAATTCTTACCAAAACCTTGTATTTCAATGAAAATTGTAATATTCTAACGCATAATTTCATAGAGTGTGACAGTACATATATTTTGCGAATAATCTGACGGGAGACCACGTTGAGCTTTAGCCTTTCATTAAACACAAACCCTTTGGTAAATCGCTATGCTGATCCCGACGATCTGATTGATATGGTGGCGCATGATTTGAAATTACGCGATGTCCAACTGACCCATGAATTTATCAATCCAAGCTGGCCAGCGCACCTTATCCGCCGCATGACGCGTCAAATGCAAAACGCGTGCGCCCGTACCGGAGTGCGGATCACATCGGGAATGACAGGCCCATATGGGCGGCTCAATCATTTTGGCCACCCTGATCGTGATGTGCGGCGATATTATGTGGACTGGTTCAAAACCTTTGCAGATATTTCCGCCGATCTCGGGGCGCGCACGGTTGGCACCCAGTTTGCGATTTTTACCTATCGTGAATATGACAACCCTGTTTTACGGGAAGACCAGATAAAGATCGCGCTGGAGTGCTGGGCCGAAGTGGCCGAGCATGGCAAATCGGCGGGGCTGGAATTTCTGTTTTGGGAACCCATGTCCATTGGTCGCGAATTTGGTGAAACCATTGACTCGGCATTGGCGCTGCAAGACCGGATAACAGCACAAAACATGGCGCTCCCTATGTGGATGATGGCCGATATCGACCACGGCGATGTGACCAGCAACAATCCCGACGATTACGATCCCTATACATGGGCGCGCGTGGTTCCTAAACTGTCGCCAATTATCCATATCAAGCAATCGTTGCTAGATAAAAGCGGGCATCGCCCGTTCACCAAAGAATTTAACGAAAAAGGCGCGATCCAGCCTGATCCTTTGATGGCGGCCTTTCGCGAAGGCGGCGGGAAAGACAACGAAATCTGTCTTGAATTATCATTCAAGGAACGTGAACCGAATGACCGTCAGGTGGTGGAACAAATTGCTGAATCCGTTGCCTTTTGGGCGCCGTATATTAACACCGGCGTTGATGATTTAAACATATAGGGGAAGACCATGGCTGATTTCTGGATTGGTACCAGTTGGAAGATGAATAAAACACTGGCCGAAGCGGAAAGCTTTGCCAATGCGCTGGCTGCGGCTGATGATGAAAATGATCCCCGCATCCAGCGGTTTGTGGTGCCGCCTTTTACCGCAACGCGGCAAGTCAAAGACATTCTGAAAAACACCTCCGTTAAAGTGGGGGCGCAAAACATGCATTGGGATGATGCCGGTGCTTGGACAGGCGAAGTTTCAGCTCCGATGCTGACCGACTGCAACCTTGATCTGGTAGAACTGGGCCATTCTGAACGCCGCGCCTTTTTTGGCGAAACCGACGAAACGGTCGGGTTGAAAACAGAAGCCGCCGTGCGTCATGGCCTGATCCCGCTGATTTGCATTGGTGAAACCCTGGAACAGCGTGATGCGGGGCGGGCGGACGAGGTTTTAGTCGCGCAAGTTTCGGGGGCGTTGGAATTATTGAAGGGCAATCAAAAATCCGCAACTGTTCTGCTGGCCTATGAGCCGGTTTGGGCGATCGGGGCAGGGGGTGTTCCTGCATCGGCTGAATATGCCAATGAACGTCATGAAAAAATTATTGAATTGGCCAGTGACATTCTAGGCCACAAAACACCTTGCCTATATGGTGGCAGTGTCAACGCCGAGAATTGCGAGGAATTGATCCAGTGTTTGCATATTGACGGGCTGTTTATCGGGCGCGCCGCGTGGAACGTGACAGGCTATCTAGATATCCTGTCACGGTGCAGTGCAAAAATTTAGACTTTGCTATAGCTGGCATCCACTGAATTGATTGCGGCCACATTTCCGGCAGACGGGCCTTTTTCGTCAAATTCGGTGGCCAACCACGCATCGGCAATGGTTTTTGCCAACTCTGTGCCAATTACGCGCGCGCCCATGGTGATAACTTGCGCGTTATTCGAGGTCGAAGCCTTGGCCGCCGAATAGGCATCATGGGTTAACGCCGCGCGAATGCCAGGCACTTTGTTCGCGGTCATCGAAACACCGATTCCAGTGCCACAAATGATAATCCCGCGATCAAAACGGCCATCGGTAATGCCGCAGCAAACCCGATCAACCATATTGGCATAGAGTTCGGATGCGCCATCTTCGGGATGGGAAAATTCCGTTACATCAAGGCCGTCGCGGTCTTTCAGATAATCATAAAGCGTCAGGGCAAGGGGTTCTCCGGCGCTATCTCCGGCAATTACAAGTTTCATTTTGGTCTCCCGAGAACAGTAA
>CAMZKY010000178.1 GCA_947311455.1 uncultured Marinosulfonomonas sp.
CACACGGTGGGTTTTGCCCAAATGCCCCTCGACTTGTTTTTCAAATGCACGTGATGAACCGGAATTGCCGTGCACGAGCATAATCGGCGCACCGGTGCCCGCGCTTTCAATATAATTCAATGTGCCCCAGCTCAACTGGGTTTGTTTGGTTTGTAACATATTTTCCCTCCGTTTAATTGTAAGCGTCCGGAACACCCCTTTTCCAGAGCACCCCCCTGTACCCGTCGTTATACCTTGGATACCATCCAGTAAATATTGGCCATAGGAATAACCGTGGCCAATATCCGAAAGAACAACCAAATTCAGCCTAGTGTCCAGTAAAAAGGTGGAATTTCGTTGGTTTTAGAAAACTCATGTGCCATTCGGGCCTGTTTCATTTGCACCGTGATCAGTCTGGCCACCCAGATCACGCCGGACAATGCAAAGAGCCAGCCCCCCCCTTAGGGCAATCGCATATCAAAAGCCGTTCAAGAGGGAACGGAGGAAATCATTATTCCAACCTGCGCGTTTTAATTTGAGGCGGTTTGAGCCTTTGTCGGTATTTGTCTTTATGATGTTGAGTGCGATGCGTCTGAGGGCTGCAAAATTTATCGGCGCGTTGTCCTTGCGGCCATGATTGGCGTCTGTCGAGATATATTCATCAATGTATTCAGTTATTTGGTCGCTTATAAAGGTCCACACATCCGCCTGCATTGCACCGTGGATTACCCTTGAGCTGCAGACAATAGTCGCCACCTTTCGTGCTTTCGATCACACCAAGGCTCAGACGTGCGCCGTGAGCAAAGACTGTCACCACATTCAGGCCGGTTTTGCCTGCGGCCCGATTAAAGCTGCGGCGCATCTCCTTGTTATCCATGGCGATTTCCCTGTCATGCGCAAGGTGCTGAAATTCTGGAACTATTCCCGGAATTGGTAACGCAAAAAGGCCTGAATGATTACCATTCTGCCCGCGTAACCTTGAAAAAGCACGAGGCCAAACTTCTAACAATGTAAACAAATGCAGCTTTCCCCTCGCACCCAAAGCGACGGGAAAATCAAGTCGGGGGATGGTTACCGCCCCGATTTTTTCGTGCTTCTATGCATTTTAGGGTGGGCGTTTCTGTCCTGTTGAACTTTGGATTTTAATGTCCATATTGCGAGTTGGACGCGCGGTTCAACACTTGAAAGTCAACACTATGTTCGTTTCTCCCAAGCCAATTTCGCAATACCCTTGGTACATTCGCCTGTTCTTTTGGAAGCAAAAGAAAACCTATGGCAAGATATTGGAGCCGGGCATGTTATGGGCCAGATCACCCAGCGTTTTTATCGGGGTTGCGTTGTTATACGGGGCGATTAACCGCAAAAGATCACGCATTGATGCGGCGTTGCGTTCGTTGGTGACGGTTCGGGTTTCCCAGATTAATCACTGCGAATTTTGCGTGGATATCAACGCCACAACCTTGATGAAACGTGGCGTATCAGAGGAAAAAGTCCAACATTTATCGGGCTGGCAGGATAGTAATATGTTTGATGCCCGCGAACGCATCGCGCTGGAACTGACCGAAGCGATAACCTATTCAGATCGCGAAGTTGACCAGAGCTTGATGGGCAAAGTTAAAGAACATTTTGACGATGATGCGGTGGCCGAATTATGTGGGCTGATTGCCTTTCAGAATATGTCGAGCAAATATAACGCGGCGCTGGATATTCCTTCGCAAGGGTTCTGTCAAATCCCATTGAATAAGCTTAGCGTTGATGACGCTTAGAAGCGTGCCAGCTTTCCCAATCTTGCGGTGTATCCAGATCGGTTTTAGCGTGGTTGTTGGATAGAGGTACTAGTTTTACTCGATCAGGAAATGAGTGAAACAACGCACGCGCACCTTGGTCACCTTGAAACAGGTCTGTGAGCTCATACGCCCAACGCGGCAAGATAACAGGATTTCCGGCTTGACCGTGGTGTGTTGCGCAGCGCAAAATTGGGGCGTCCGGATCAGATAGGAACGCGTCAATCAGGGTTAAATAATCTTGTGTGGTGATGTCAGGCATGTCGGCCAAACTAACCAGCAGGGCAGGGGGGCAAGGGGAAATCTCTGCTAAGCCGGAAAGCAAAGAAACCGACATGCCCTTTTCTGGATGGTCCACCGGAACTGGCTGATAATCCAATCCTGCAAGCGCGGTTTTGCGTTCGGGGAATGCGCCTGATAGGGCAATGAAAACAGGGTGCCCCGTTGAAATTGCCTGTTTGGCAACGTGATGGATAAGGGGTTTACCATCGATATCCATCACCAACTTGTCGCGCCCTTGCATCCGTTTTGATGCCCCCGCTGCAAGGATTAGAATTGGGATTTTCATGTTATTAAACGAACCAGGAAAGTGAAGGTATCCGGCATAAAAAAGGCCTATATTTTAACAAGGTCAGATTTAAATCGGCGCATGTTTTCCTGATAGTGCAGGGCGCTTTCTGTTAGGCTTTGCATGGTGGTGATGTCTAGTTCGCGTACGATTTTCCCCGGGCTTCCCAGCACCATTGATCCATCCGGAATCACCTTGTTTTCTGTTACCAATGCACCCGCGCCAATCAAACAGTTTTTGCCAATTTTTGCGCCATTCAAAATTGTCGCGCTCATGCCGATCAGGGTGTTATCCCCAAGTTCGCAGCCGTGCAGCGTTGCCTTATGGCCGATGGTGCAGTTTTTGCCGATTGTCAGAGGGAATCCCATATCGGTGTGTAACACACAGTTTTCCTGAATATTGCTGCCCGCGCCTACGATGATCATTTCGTTGTCTCCGCGCAATGTGGCACCAAACCAAACGGAGGTTGCCGTTTCCAGCGTAACCAGTCCGATTATATTGGCATCCGGTGCAACCCAGAAATCACCATCAGCGGGCAGGGAAGGGCGGTAATCACCAAGGGTATAAATCATGGGCGTCCCTCGAATTCATTGTTCAATGTGCGCACGATATCCACCAGCTCGGGCTGTTGCGAAATGCGCAGGCGTTCGGCGGAAATGATGGTTTTCAGGCGGCCAAAAGTTTCGTTCAGATCATCATTGACCAAAACAAAATCATATTCCGGCCAATGGCTGATTTCATCGCGGCTTTTGACCATGCGTCCGGCGATCACTTCGTTGCTATCCTGCGCGCGGGTTTTCAGGCGGCGTTCCAATTCCAGAATTGACGGGGGTAGGATGAAAATCGACAATACGTGTTTGCCAAGTGCCGAGGCGCGCACTTGTTGCCCACCTTGCCAATCGATATCGAACAATACGTCATGGCCCGCGTTGATCGCATATTCAACCGGCCCCTTCGGGGAGCCGTAAAAATTGTCAAACACCTGCGCATGCTCCAACATTTCGCCATTTTTCACCAAGGATTCAAATTCATTATGAGACTTGAAATAATAGTCCTGGCCGTTCACTTCGCCTTCCCGCGGCTTGCGCGTGGTGGCGGAAACGGAAAAGCTGATGTCAGGATCCCACTCAATCAGGCGTTTGGACAGGGTGGATTTACCCGCCCCCGAAGGTGAGGATAAAATAATCAAAAGGCCGCGACGGTTGGTCATGTCTTACTCCACATTCTGTACTTGTTCACGCATTTGGTCGATTACGGCCTTAAGATCAAGGCCAATGCGCGTCAGGTCAACCGATTGCGATTTGCTACACAGTGTGTTGGCCTCGCGGTTGAATTCCTGCATCAAAAAATCAAGCTTGCGTCCAATCGGGCCGGATATTTGCAGCAGATTATTGGCGGCCTTAACATGGGCACGCAGGCGATCCAGTTCTTCGGTAATGTCGGTTTTCACGGCTATCATTGCCAGTTCCTGTGCAATGCGATCCGGGTCTGCCCCGTCCGAGTTTTCCAGAACCCGTGCCAGGTTATTCCGTAAAGATTGGGCCATTTGCATTTTTCGGGCGTCCAGTGCGTTTTCTGCATCCATGATCAGTGTGTCAATTGTGGCCAATTTATCGGCCAGGATTTGGCCTAAGGCTGCCCCCTCAGTCGCGCGCATTGCGTTGAAATCACTGATTAATTCAGGAAGTTGCGCCAGCAAAGCTTTGGCTAGATCATCGGTATCGCGATCGGTTGTGTTTGTGTCCAACACGCCGCGCTGGTTCAAAATATCTGCCGCGGTGCAATGCACGAGGGTCAGGCTGGTGTCAGCGGCGGTATCTTCGATTTTGGACAGGGCGCTTAATACACGGGCCAACTGTGTTTGATTGATCGCCAATTCTGCGGTGTTTTCATCGCGCTGAACGCGCAGGGTTAAACTGACATTGCCACGCCAAACAGATTGGGAAACCATGGTTTTTACCGATTGTTCCAGCCCGGAAATCCAATCGGGAACACGCGGGCGCACATCCAATCCTTTGGCGTTGACGCTGCGCAATTCCCAGCCCCAATTGTATTCCTGATGTGCGCCTTTTAGGGACGCAAAGCCTGTCATTGAATGTATCATCTGTGGATATTAACCATTTAAGTATTTTGCCCCTAAAATTCCATCATCATTTGTTATATTAAGAAACCAGTAAGCATTGTGAGTGTAGGGTTAACACAAAACCCTTGAGTTGAACAACAAAGCCGAACATAATATCGGAATATTCGAGGGAAAACATGAATTTTAAATCACTGTCAGGACGCAATATCATTCCCTTGTTTGGCACACGCAGCAAAACCCTGTTTTCCCAAATTAACGAAGTTGAGGCCTATTGGTATGGGTTGCGCTCGGGCCGTGTCGTTCCGTTTCGATCGGAAATAGACCCGCGCGGCATTGAGCGCGCATTACCCTATACATTTATACTGGAACGGATCGCGCCTGGATTGGCGAGGTTTCGGTTGGCCGGGTCACATCTGAATGATCTTCTAGGGATGGAGGTGCGAGGAATGCCGTTCACTTCGTTTTTTACACCGGATGCGCGTAAAGTGATTATGGATCAGTTGGAATGTGTTTTTGATGGCCCGGAAGTTGCAAAGCTTTCAATTTATACCGGCAAAGAAATTGGGCGCCCGCCCATAAGTGGCAAGGTGTTATTGTTACCTTTAAAAAATGATCAAGGAGAAATCTCGCGTATTATGGGATGTTTCATCACCGAAGGGCAAATTGGCCGTGTGCCGCGCCGTTTTGAAGTGGAAAGCATAGAAACGACAAAGCTTCAGGTCAGCCCAGAAATGTCAGGTGAGAAAAAGAATGCCGCCGAGATCAAAGATAGGCTTGAGCACCTGTCAATTCAAAGAGGATTGCGCGCAAATCCTGAGAAAACGACGAATCAAACGAAACTAAGGCTGGTTATTGTGAATGATTAAAGACGCCACTTGCGGCGCCTTCAATCATTCGGATTGATCGATTATCCGGCTTTGACTGCCCGTTGGTCGCGTAGGGTTGATAGCTCCTCAGCAACTAAAAAGGCCAATTCAAGTGATTGGCTGGCATTTAGCCGAGGATCGCAAGCCGTGTGATAGCGGCTTGATAGATCTTCGTCGGTTACGGCCCTTACACCTCCTGTGCATTCTGTAACGTCTTGGCCTGTCATTTCGAAATGGACACCACCTGGAATTGTTCCCTCGGCAGCATGGATTTCAAAAAATTCACGCACTTCGCGCAAAACAGAATCAAAGGGGCGGGTTTTGAAGCCTGTGGATGATTTAATGGTGTTCCCGTGCATTGGGTCGCACGTCCAAACCACGTTTGCCCCTTCTTTATTCACGGTATCAATCAAACGGGGTAAATAATCACCCACACTTCCAGCGCCAAAACGCGCGATAAGGGTTAGGCGCCCCGCTTCGTTTTCTGGATTCAAATCACCAAGCAGGCGTTTTAAATCTTCCGATGTCATACTTGGCCCACATTTCACACCAATTGGGTTGGACACGCCTTTCAAGAAATTCACATGCGCGCCGTCTGGTTGGCGTGTGCGATCTCCAATCCAAAGGAAATGGCCAGATCCAGCCAGTGGCTTTCCTGTTAGGCTATCGATTCTGCAAAGGGCTTCTTCGTACTCTAAAAGAAGGGCTTCGTGGCTTGTATAGAAATCAACAGTTTTCAGCGTATTTGCGCGGTCACTATCTAAGCCCGCGGCTTTCATGAAATCCAAAGCATCTGTGATGTGGCCTGCCATATCGCGATATTTGGCCGCATTTCCACCTGATGTGAAGCCAAGTGTCCACGAATGCACTTGATGCACATCGGCGTAACCGCCTTTTGAAAAAGCGCGCAACAGATTCAACGTTGCAGCGGCTTGTGTGTATGCTTGCAGCATTTTATCCGGATTGGGAGTGCGCGCTTCAGCTGTGAAGGGTAAATCATTGATGATGTCGCCACGGAAACTTGGCAGTTCAACGCCATCAATTGTTTCGGTTGGTGCCGAACGTGGCTTGGCAAACTGACCAGCCATCCGGCCCACTTTAACAACCGGCACTTTCGCACCGTAGGTAAGAACCATCGCCATTTGCAGCATAACTTTAAAAGTGTCGCGGATATTGTCCGATGAAAATTCCGCAAAGCTTTCCGCGCAGTCGCCGCCTTGCAATAAAAATGCACGCCCTTCGGCAACGTCGGCCAGCTGGTTTTTCAATCGTTTGGCTTCTCCCGCAAAGACAAGCAATGGATATTTTGCAAGCTGCGCTTCGACGTTGTTCAGCGCTGCATGATCCAGATACTCGGGCATCTGTACCCGCGGTTTGTTCCGCCAGTCAGATTTTTGCCAATTTGTCATTGTCTTTGCTCCAAAATATTAAGTCTGACTTAAATCTATACGCAGGAAAATTGTGTAAGCCAACATCATATTTTCTGAACTTGATTTAGAAAACTGTATTCTGAATTTAGTTTCACTTGATCCACCTAAATAAACCTGTTTCGGTGAATTCAAAGGAATAAAGGTGAGAATATGGATTCGGGTCAACACAGTGATACAACACGCGCCAATTCGCCCCGTCGATTTGTATTTGTTCTTTTGCCAAATTTTTCGTTGCTCAGTTTTTCCAGTGCGGTTGAAGCGCTTAGAATAGCAAACCGTTCTTCGGGGCAGGTGCTTTATTCATGGACGTTGGTAAGTTCTGGCGGTGAAAATGGAACGAGTTCTGCTCATGTCAATATTGAGGTTGATCAAGGCTTAATAGATCTGCACCGTGACGATACAATTATTGTTTGTGGTGGGCTGAATGTTCAATCGGCGACCACCAAAGCGTTGTTAAACTGGCTAAGAAAAGAAGCGCGTAAAGGTGTTAGAATTGGAGCGCTATGTACGGCTGCTTACTGTTTGGCGAAAGCTGGGTTGTTAGATGGGAAAAAATCTACGATCCATTGGGAAAATCAAGATAGTTTTTTAGAGGAGTTTGATGAAGTCGAATTGACGAAATCGGTATTTGTGATTGATGGGAATCGCTTTACCTCGGCAGGTGGCACGTCGTCGATAGATCTGATGTTAAAGATTATCGCCGAACAGAACGGTGCTCAACTTGCGAGCGAAGTTGCGGATCAGTTGGTATACAATTCCATCCGTACGGATCAGGATACGCAACGTTTATCAATTCCAACACGCATCGGCGTGCGCCATCCAAAACTATCGGCGGTCGTAAAAATGATGGAAATCAACTTGGAAGAACCAATTTCACCGTCCCATTTGGCCAGGGATGTTGGCATGTCGACCCGTCAGCTTGAGCGATTGTTTCGCCGATATTTAAATAAATCGCCTAAACGGTATTACATGGAATTGCGCCTTGCCAAATCCCGCAATCTTTTGATGCAAACAGATATGAGCGTGATCAACGTGGCCCTTGCCTGCGGTTTTGCGTCTCCCTCGCATTTCTCAAAATGTTATCGCGCCCAATATCGCACCACACCGTATCGGGAACGCGGTGCGCAAGCCAGTAAAGGCCCAGAATAGATCAGATTCATTTGTTCAAATCATGAATCCATGCGTCTAAGCGCTTTTCTTTTGGGGAAAGGCACATTAAACTTCCTAATGGATCAAAACATTCCAATATAGGGAGATAATTTATGAAAAAATTGCTATTGGCGACTGCTGCCACAGCACTTATGGCCGGGTCGGCGTTTGCGGGCTCACATGGTGGCGACGTTAAAATCGGCATTCTCATCGGTTTTACAGGCCCAATTGAATCTTTAGCACCTGCAATGGCTGCTGGTGCAGAGCTTGCAATCAGCGAAGTATCAGACTCCGGTGCATTCATGGGCGGTAAAAAAGTTATGGCAGTTCGCGCTGACTCAACTTGTATCGATTCAGCCGCTGCACAAGCAGCCGCCGAGCGTCTGTTAACATCTGATGGAATCAATGCCTTGGTTGGCGCCGATTGTTCCGGCGTAACCGGTTCTGTTCTGACAAACGTTGCCATTCCGAATGGCATGGTGATGATTTCACCATCCGCAACATCACCAGCCCTTTCAACCGTTGAAGATAACGGCCTGTTTTATCGCACTGCACCATCTGATGCACGTGAAGGTCAAATCATGGCTGATATTCTGGTGGATCGCGGCATCAAATCTATTGCGCTGACATATACCAACAATGACTATGGTAAAG
Organism: uncultured Marinosulfonomonas sp.; assembly: GCA_947311455.1. Classification (GTDB taxonomy): domain Bacteria; phylum Pseudomonadota; class Alphaproteobacteria; order Rhodobacterales; family Rhodobacteraceae; genus Profundibacter. The sequence continues at coordinate 8,514 of CAMZKY010000178.1, forward strand.
GTTTGGCTGACGCGATTGAAACATCATTCAAAGCAGCTGGTGGCGAAGTGACCATCGTTGCAGCCCACGAAGATGGCAAAGCCGATTACTCTGCCGAAGTTGGCGCGCTTGCGTCTGCCGGTGGTGATCTTTTGGTTGTTGCAGGTTATCTTGATCAAGGTGGTCTTGGCATCATCAAAGCATCGCTTGATTCAGGTGCGTTTGATACATTCGGCCTTCCTGGTGGCATGATCGGTGATTCATTGATTGAAAACGTTGGCCCAGATCTGAACGGATCATTTGGTCAGGTTGCTGGCTCCGGTGGTGACGGCATTGAAAAACTAACAGCCCTTGCAACGGCTGCCGGTTTTGACGCCACATCTCCTTATTCACCCGAAAGCTATGACGCGGCTGCGTTGTTGATGCTTGCCATGCAAGCTGCAAACTCAACGGCTCCTGCCGATTATAACGGCAAAATCCTAGATGTTGCCAATGCGCCTGGCGTTGAAATCTATCCTGGTGAACTTGCTAAAGCCCTTAAAATCTTGGCTGATGGCGGCGAAATCGATTATGTCGGTGGGTCTGCAGTTGAGCTAATTGGGCCAGGCGAAAGCGGTGGCTCTTACCGTGAAATCGAAGTTCAAGACGGTAAAAACGTAACGGTTAAATACCGTTAGGTCGTGCCCATTACAAACAAACAGCCCGGGTTTTCCGGGCTGTTTCAATAAGAAAGCCGTAGAAACGAAAAGTTTCGCGCAGGGGGAAATATGATCGTCGTAGAAGACGTATCCAAACATTTTGGCGGATTTCGGGCTGTTGATGGCTCGACTATGCGTATCAAGGAAGGATCAATCACTGGATTGATCGGGCCAAATGGCGCTGGAAAAACCACTTTATTCAACGTGATAGCTGGTGTGCTTAAACCAACATCAGGCCGTATTTTGATGAATGGAGAAGACATTACCGGTTTGCCGCCGCATGAATTGTTTCACAAAGGTTTGTTGCGCACGTTCCAGATTGCGCATGAATTTCCGTCAATGACAGTGCGCGAAAACCTGATGATGGTGCCTGGTGGACAATCGGGCGAAACATTGTGGAATACGTGGTTCGGACGTGGAAAAATCGCGGCCGAGGAAAAAGCGCTGCGCCAAAAAGCCGATGAAGTTCTTGATTTTTTGACCATTGATCACCTCAGCGATGAACGCGCTGGAAACCTGTCTGGCGGACAGAAAAAACTGTTGGAGCTTGGCCGGACCATGATGGTTGATGCCAAGATCGTGTTTCTGGACGAAGTAGGAGCAGGGGTGAACCGCACCCTCTTGAACACCATCGGTGATGCCATCATCCGCCTAAACAAAGAGCGCGGCTACACATTTGTGGTGATCGAACATGATATGGATTTCATCGGGCGTCTTTGCGATCCTGTGATCTGCATGGCCGAAGGCAAAGTGTTGGCCCAAGGGACGTTGGCAGAAATCAAAGCCAACGAACAGGTTATTGAGGCGTATTTGGGCACCGGATTGAAGAACAAAGTTAAAGCGGAGGCAAATGCATGAGCGCGCCTTTTCTAATTGGTGAAAATATGACTGGTGGTTACGGCAAAGGCCCCGATATTTTACACGACTGTACGATTTCCGTCGATAAAGGCGAAATCGCCGTGATTGTTGGCCCAAACGGCGCGGGAAAATCAACCGCGATGAAAGCGGTATTCGGCATGCTGAACGTCAATTCTGGCCGCGTGATGCTGGGTGGCGAAGACATTTCCAAACTCAGCCCGCAGGCACGGGTGGCCAAAGGCATGGCCTTTGTGCCGCAAACCAGCAATGTATTTACCTCTATGAGCGTCGAGGAAAATCTTGAAATGGGTGCGTTTTTGCGCCGCGATGACATCACCGATACGATGGAGCAGGTCTATCACTTGTTTCCAATCCTGCGCGATAAACGTAATCAGGCGGCGGGTGAACTTTCGGGTGGGCAACGTCAACAGGTCGCCGTTGGGCGTGCCCTGATGACCCAACCTCAATTGTTGATGCTGGACGAACCAACCGCAGGCGTTTCCCCGATTGTGATGGACGAGTTGTTTGACCGCATTATCGAGGTGGCCCGTACTGGGATTTCAATCTTGATGGTGGAGCAAAATGCGCGGCAAGCTCTTGAAATTGCAGACAAAGGTTATGTCTTAGTGCAAGGGCGCAACCGGTTTAGCGATACAGGGGCAGTATTGCTTGCAGATCCCGAAGTGCGCAAAAGCTTTCTTGGGGGATAGTCATGAAACGATTTTTAATACCTTTGTTATTCGTTCCAACATTGGCCAGTGCTGGCCCTTCTATTTTGGCTGAATGCACGTTTACCAGCGAATGCATCGAAGGCGAAGCCTGCGAAATGTCGGATTACGCGATGACAGTTTATGAAAACGACACGGCGCCATTCATCATGGAAACGGCCAGTGAAAACATTACTGGCTCCTTTTTTGATGACAAAGGCAAAGATGGAAACAGCACATTGTTTGGCAATTCCGCAGGTGCTGCACATCTGTTAACGATCGCGCCAAACGGCGACGCGCGCTATTCCATACAAATGGACGGGCCAATGGTAATTTCATATCTGGGTAATTGTGAGAGAGCAGATTAAATGGATTTTTTAAACGCCCTTGTGGCCTTTTCCAACTACGTTCTAATTCCTGGCATTGCATATGGAAGCCAACTTGCGCTTGGTGCGCTTGGGGTGACGTTGATTTACGGAATTTTGCGGTTCAGCAACTTTGCCCACGGCGATACGATGGCCTTTGGGGCGATGGTGACCATCCTGTTTACATGGTGGTTCCAAAGCATGGGTATTAATCTTGGCCCATTGCCAACCGCGCTGTTGGCTTTGCCTTTCGGCATTGCCGGGGCGGCGGCGTTATTGTTGTTTACTGACCGCGTGGTTTACAAATTTTACCGCGAGAAAAAGGCCGAACCGGTGATTTTGGTGATCGTTTCCATGGGGGTCATGTTCATCATGAACGGTCTGGTGCGCTTTATTATTGGGCCAGGTGATCAACGGTTTGCAGATGGGGCGCGGTTTATCATCAAGGCCCGCGATTTCAAAGCATGGTCGGGCCTGCGCGAGGGGCTGGCCTTTAAAACCAGTCAAGGTATCACCATTGTGACGGCGATCATTGTGGTGATTGCGCTGTTCTGGTTTCTAAATCGAACCCGCACGGGAAAATCCATGCGGGCCTTTTCCGACAATGAGGATCTGGCGCTATTGTCAGGTATTAATCCTGAAAAAGTGGTGATGTATACATGGTTAATTGTGGCTGCCTTGGCAACGATTGCCGGTGTTCTGTATGGTCTGGACAAATCGTTTAAACCGTTTACCTATTTTGCCCTTCTGCTGCCGATATTTGCCAGCGCGATTGTTGGCGGTTTGGGTAATCCGATTGGCGCCATTCTGGGCGGTTTTGTCATTGCCTTTTCCGAGGTCACAATCACCTACGCATGGAAGAAAATCCTGGTCTATCTGATGCCCGAAAATCTGGAACCACACGGGTTGGTGCAACTGTTATCAACCGACTATAAATTTGCGGTTAGTTTTGGAATATTGATTGTGGTGCTGTTGTTTAAGCCCACAGGCTTGATGAAGGGGAAATCGGTATGAGTATCAACTGGCGCAACATCTTACTGTTTGTTTTTGTTGGATTTTTAATCATAGTGACCGGATCCACCCAAAGCTGGAACACCGCGTTGATCATTCTGAATATGGGGTTGATTTCGGCGATTATGTCGCTTGGGGTTAATTTGCAATGGGGCTTTGCCGGCTTGTTTAATATCGGTGTTATGGGCTTTGTGGCGCTTGGCGGTTTGGCGACGGTTCTGGTTTCAATGCCTCCCACAACCGAGGCCGTTGAAGCCGGTGGGCTAGGCATTTTAATTGCGCTTTCAATGGGGGCGGCAACGATCATTGCAACGATCCTGATGCGCGGGAAAATGGCGGCAGGGCGGACTCGAAATATTGCCACTTTGGTTCTGCTGATCGGTGGTTTTTTTATCTACCGCGCCTTGCTCGATCCTGCTGTTGCAGCCGTTGAAAAGGTTAACCCGGCGGGCACAGGATATTTGGGGGGGCTTGACCTGCCTGTGATGATCGCCTGGCCCATTGGCGGGCTTTTGGCGGCTGGCGCGGCTTGGATCATTGGTAAAACGGCGCTTGGATTACGGTCGGATTATTTGGCCATCGCAACGCTTGGAATCGCTGAAATCATCATTGCGGTGATGAAAAACGAAGACTGGCTATCGCGCGGCGTTAAAAATGTTGTTGGTATCCCGCGGCCCGGGCCTGTGGGCTATGAAATCAATATGCAAGCCAATGCCAAGTTTGTCGAAACGGCAGCCTCCTTTGGGTTGGACCCCGTAACTGCATCAACATATTATGTGAAACTCAGTTATGGCGTACTGTTCGCTGTTGTGTTACTTATCTTGTTGATATTGCTGCAATTATCACTCAATTCACCATGGGGCCGGATGATGCGCGCCATACGTGACAACGAGGTCGCCGCAGAGGCGATGGGCAAAGATGTAACCGCACGCCATTTGCAAATTTTTGTACTTGGCTCGGCTATTTTAGGGCTTGCAGGCGCTATGATGACAACTCTGGACGGGCAGTTGATTTCCAGCTCTTACCAGCCATTGCGCTATACATTTTTGATCTGGGTGATGGTGATTGTCGGTGGTTCGGGTAATAACTGGGGTTCGGTTTTGGGGGGCTTCCTGATCTGGTTTCTATGGGTTCAAGTGGAGCCAATGGGTAAGCATTTGATGGATTTTGTCACCTACCCGCTGGCCGATGATTCCGGGCTGAAGAAACACTTGCTAGAATCTGTTGCGCATATGCGTTTGTTAACAATGGGCCTGATCTTGTTGTTGGTTTTGCGGTTTAGTCCCAAAGGTTTAATCCCGGAAAAATAACAAAATGTGCAATATGCATTCCGTATGTTTTACGTAAGCATTCGGTATGCCAATGTTGCACGATCCGTTTATTGGGCTTGTGAAATATGCTTTGCATGGCTAACCTTCCTGTAATTGTAAGGTTGGAGAGTATTATGAACGTAGGACAAGCCGCCGAAATTTCGGGGTTACCAGTAAAAACGGTACGCTATTATTCAGACATTGGCTTGGTTGAACCCGAAGGCCGCACCTCGGCAGGTTATCGTGTCTATGGCCAAAGCGAGGTGAGCAAACTGACATTTATTCGCCGCGCACGTTCCTTTGATTTTTCAATCGAAGATTGCCGCGAGCTGTTGGGTCTATATGAAGATCAAAGCCGCAGGAGCCGTGATGTCAAAGCCATTGCGCTGAAACGATTGGATCAAATTGATAGAAAATTGGAAGAGCTGCACAAATTACGAGACGAACTTTCGCGTGTGGCCGAAGAATGCCACGGAGATCATCGGCCTGATTGCCCGATTTTAGAGAGCTTTGCCGCAAAACCAACTTAAACCTTGGGGCCGTCTTTAATGAATAACCGGAGCGGGCGCGGGGGTGATTTCGATCAAATCTACATCCAGATTGGGGCACAGGGCCATAATTTCGCTTAGAATATATTGTGGGTTGGGAAGCGCCGGAATTAACGCGCGCACTGCCCCTTTGTATCCGATCTTCTCTAACAATACGGCTAGATCTATCAGATCAAAATTGCGGGACACCAGTGGGCTGAAAATGAAATCGGGTGCAAGATCTTCTATAAATGCCACCGTGACATCCACGTATTCACAATAAACAAGGTTCGCCATTTTGGGTAGCTGACGCCCGAGTTCTGTCCATTTTTGAACGTCCCCGACAATTAAGATCATCGTTTTATTCTGCGGGTCGTCCATAGGGGGGATGTCCTGTATTCATGCGAAAGCGTTTCATGTATCTGTTACATACATGGTGTTTAAATGCCACAAAATGTGCAACCAAGAAACAGGATAATATTCCGCGATATGGAAACTATTTTTGCAATTCCATTTCCGATCATGGTGATCGGCGCTGACCAGCAGATTTTGGGGATGAATAATTGTGCCTGCGCAATTTTTGGTGCAAATTACCAAGGCCGATTATATTCAAATGTTATTCGGCAGCCATTATTACTTGCTGCGATAAACGAGGTTTTTGAATCCGGAGAGCGCCGCGAAGTTCCATTTATTCAATCTTTGGCTAAGCAAGATGTCACGCACCGTGCTGTTTGTGTTTACAGCGAAAACCAATCGGTTGTGATTAGTTTTTTTGACGATTCATTTCAAGATGAGGTTGAACAATTACGAAGCGAATTTGTTGCCAATGTAAGCCATGAATTGCGTTCCCCGTTAACAGCGCTGATCGGATTTATTGAAACGATGCGTGGCCAGGAAAAGATTGCCCCTGAAATCCAGGCGCAATTTCTAGGGATCATGAAGCGAGAAACAGACAGGATGAATCGTTTGATCGAAGATTTGCTGTCATTATCACGTGTGGAAGCCGACGAGCGTATTCGCCCCGCCCAAACGGTGGAAATCAACACTATCATTTCGGCGGCAATTTCTATTTGTAATGGCTTAACTAAACAATCTAAGAATGAAATATTGTTTTTCCCCGCAGATATTCCCAAAGAAGCGAAATTGCTTGCCGATGAAGATCAATTACAACAGGTCTTTAATAATCTGATTGAAAATGCGATTAAATATGGTGAAGCGGCAGGCAGGATTGTTGTGGAAACCCAGTATTTGGCCCATGATCCGGCTTTGCGATCTGCCGCTTTGTCTGTGTGTGTTACCAATCAGGGTGAAGCGATTGAAATGGTGCATATTCCACGGCTAACGGAACGTTTTTACCGTGTCGATGAAGATCGTTCGCGCAACACGGGTGGAACAGGGCTAGGGCTGGCGATCGTAAAACATATTGTAAATCGGCACCGCGGGCGCTTGAAAATCAACAGTGATCCGGAACAAGGAAATTCATTTTGTATCTTTTTACCGTTAGAAACAGAACATGACAGATTTTGAAATAAAGACAGAGCTGGTGCAGGCCAAGTTGTTGCAGATGGGCGGTTTGGTTGAAATTGCTATTCGCGATAGCGTGCGTTCTTTAGTAGAACGAGATTGTGAACTTGCAGCGGTGGTGATGTCACAAGACCAGATCATCGATCAAATGGAGATCGAGATCAATCGTGATGCGACTGGTTTGCTAACCAGCATTCGGGCTGATGAGCAAGGATTAAATGCAATTCTGGCCCATATCGAAATTAGCGGAAATTTGGAACGCATCGCGGATTATGCAAAAAATCTGGCCAAACGATTAACCGTTTTGGTGCAGTTGCCTCCTATTAGTGGAGCATCTGGATCTATCAAACGGATGGCACGCGAAGTTGAGTTGATGCTGCGAGATGTACTCGATGCTTATGTGCAAAACAATACAGAATTGGCAAGTAATGTGCGCGCCCGTGATCACGATGTTGATCAGATGTATAATGCTCTGTTTCGGGAATTCCTTACGTTTATGATGGAAGATCCGCGCAGCATTACGGCATGTATGCACTTGCATTTTATCGCCAAGAATATTGAACGAATGGGGGATCACGTGACAGCAATTGCCGAGCAGATCATTCTTTTGAACACTGGATATATACCAACTGATGCACGCCCAAAAATAGATTATTTATATGGTGTATCGCAATGAAAAATAAAGACAAACTTGTTGTGCTTGTGGTGGAAGACGAGCCAGCCCAGCTAGAGCTTTTGACCTACAATTTGGAAGCCGCCGGTTTTTTGGTGGATACGGCCTCCGATGGTGAAGATGCTTTGATCAAGGTGGCAGAAACACCTCCGGACTTAATTTTGCTGGATTGGATGTTGCCTTTGGTGTCCGGTATTGAAATTTGCCGGCGTCTTAAATCAAAATCCAAAACCCGCGCAATTCCGATTATCATGTTATCTGCGCGCACAGACGAAGTTGATCTGGTGCGCGGATTGGATATGGGCGCAGATGATTACGTTGGAAAACCGTATTCTGTTGTTGAACTGATTGCGCGGGTGCGCAGCCATCTTAGACGCGTGCGCGCCGAAGCGGTTGGCGGGATCATGGCGTATGAAGATATAGAACTTAATGGTGAAACACATCAGGTTTCGCGTGCGGGTGTTTGCATTAAACTTGGCCCCACTGAATACCGCCTGCTGGCAACACTATTGGAAAAGCCCGGGCGCGTTTGGTCACGTCAACGTTTGCTGGATCGGGTCTGGGGGCAAGATATTTATGTCGAAACACGCACGGTTGATGTGCATGTTGGCCGATTGCGCAAAGCCCTGTGCGCGCATGGTGGCAACGATCTTGTGCGCACAATTCGTGGATATGGATACGCGCTAGGGGGATAAGACCCGTAATCAATACGGGCCTCTAGAGTGTTAGTTTAGCCGTTGGCTTCACGAATTTTATCGGCGGCGTCTTTGCTGAAAGTGATGCCTTCTTTGGTGAACATCTCATCAAGTTCGCCTGACAACGTCATTTCTGTAACGATATCACAGCCACCGACAAACTCGCCTTTGATATAAAGCTGTGGAATAGTTGGCCAATCCGAATAGTCCTTGATGCCTTGGCGGATGCCTTCGTCGGCCAGAACATTCACATCGGTAAATTCAACGCCCATAAAATTCAGCACACCCGCAACGCGCGAGGAAAACCCGCATTGTGGCGCATCTTTGGTGCCTTTCATGAACAGAACCACATCATTTGTGGTAACGGTGTCTTTGATTTGTGCATTTGCATCAGTCATTTTATGTCTCCTTGCCCTTTAGGGGCGGGTTTGATTTTGTGTTTGCGGGTCTGGCGTGTCCAGAACCCTGTTTCTCGGGCGCCCAAAGCGGCGGCGGATTTGTTGCCCCGTTCCGACAGGCGGATCACATCCATGTCGATCGCTTCCATACCCAATTCGGGCTTGTCGGGGTTGGCCAGATCATCGTCTTTGTGCAACTGGTTATAGAATTTTTCCACAAAGGTTTTTTTCGGGCGGTTGCGTTTGAGAAAGGCCTCGAAGGCTGCGGCTATACCGATCAAGGCACCAAGGCCAAGAAGGATCATTTGCCAGAGCGCCATTTACTCGGGGGCCTTGGTGGTTAGGGCCAAGGCGTGCAAATCGCCCGATGGCCCGTCCATTTTACCCTTAAGGGTGGCATAAACCGCGCGTTGCTGTTGCACGCGGTTTTTATTACGGAAGCTTTCGTCGATGACTTCGGCGGCCCAATGATTGCCGTCGCCGGCCAGATCGGTGATGGTGATTTTCGCATCAGGGAAGTCGGCGCGGATCAGGGCTTCGATTTCGTGGGCTTGCATGGCCATAGGGAAGAATTCCTTTTTCTGTTTCAAACTATTTAAGTCGGGATTAGGTTTGGTTCAAGGGGATAGGCCTTGAAAGATTAAGAATCGTTCTAAATGCCGCAATCGGGTTTGCCTTCGGCGAAGGTATTTTTGACAAGAAGAAAAGAGGCGTCGCCTTAGCCGATGGTGGTGTGAAAGCTATTTTGGAAAAGTTCGGTTAAATCACCAAGTCCGGCGCTGCTTTGGCCAAATTGCACCAGATCACCGGTAAACCGGCCCACGGTTTCGATCCCGACACAGGCCGACGCGGCGGCGATCATCAGGGCTTCGGCCTGATCAAAATTACATGCCACCAGATAGCGCGCCTGATCCTCGCCAAACAAGGTGGCTGTATCGGAGGAGTCAAGACAGACACCAACACCGCCCGCTTGGGCCATTTCGAACGCGGCCAAGGCAAGGCCACCATCGGCAAGATCGGTCACGGCTTTGATCAAATCACGGTTGGCGCGGATGAACTGGCCGTTTCGACGCTCGGCCTCAAGATCAACATGGGGGGCGTCGCCATCGGTGCGATTGAAAACCTCATGCAGCAGGGCGGATTGGCCAAGGTGGCCTTCGGTTTTGCCGACCAGCAGGGCCACATGGCCGTCGCGCGCTGTGCCGTGGATCAGATCATCCATGGATTTCAGCAGGCCAACCGCGCCGATGGTGGGGGTAGGCAGGATGCCTGTGCCGTCTGTTTCATTATAAAGCGAAACATTGCCGGAAACGATGGGCATATCAAGCGCCGACACAGCCTCGGAAATACCTTTGATCGCGCCCACGAACTGGCCCATGATTTCGGGCTTTTCGGGATTGCCGAAATTCATGTTGTCTGTGGTGGCTAGGGGATGTGCGCCCACGGCGGAAAGATTGCGGTAAGCTTCGGCAACGGCCTGTTTGCCGCCCTC
>CAMZKY010000179.1 GCA_947311455.1 uncultured Marinosulfonomonas sp.
GGATCGGCGCGGCAAAGGTGCGTTCCATCAGAGTTTGGGCGTGTTTGATCGGCGCGTCACTGTGATCGGTATTCGGGGCGAACCCCCGATAATAGCGTTGTTCGCGGTGGCCGGTATCAACCACAAAATGCCGGCCTAAATCGCGCATAATTTCGGGGGAAATAAATCGTGCCACCAGCTCAAGGCCCAGATCTACCCATGACAGCATTCCGCCAGCCGTAATGATATTGCCGTCGCTGATCAGTATTTCGCCAACGTCCACAATGGATGAGGGGCTGTGGGTGCGCAACTCGCCCTCAAGCGCCCAATGGGTTGTGACCCGTCGCCCGACAAGCACGCCGGAGGCCGACAGATAAAAAGCCCCCGCACAGGCCGACGCCAACACGCAGGATTTGCCGTTGGCATTGGTCAGCCAATCCTGAACGGCAGGATCAGGGGTGAGGTAATGGCGATTGTTAAATGCAGGCGGCAGGATTGCGGCGGTGGGCAATTCTGGCGGCAAATTTTCAGGTAAGACAACAGAATGGCTCAGGGGCGGCAGGCCATCACGATTACATAGGTGCGCGGCGTGAATGAACATCTCCCGCAGGCCTTCGATCGCGGCAATCGAGGCCCCGGGGTAGTGCAGGATTACGAAATGCAGCGACATGGCGATAATGGCGTGATTATTGTCATATCTGACACTACGAAAATCCCCGAGGCAGTGCAATAGATTCGGCAAACTGAAAGGAAGCTAAAGTGAAGACTGCACTGTTAAGTGTTGATTTGCAAAATGATTACTTTGATGATGGCAAGTTTCCTCTTATCGGGATCAAGACCGCCGCGGCCAATGCGACGTTGGCGATGGGCTATGGGGCGGTGATGTCTACAGATCAGGTGATTGCACAGCTGTCGGGATCGGGGCATAAAAGGTAAACACAACAGAGGCACAACCATGACCGACGCAAAATTTCTAACCACCAAAACAGGGCGCAAGATTGCCTATCACCAAACCAAAGGCACCGCGCCCGGGGTGGTGTTTTTGGGCGGGTTCAAATCCGATATGGACGGCACCAAGGCGATTTACCTTGAGGACTGGGCAAAAGCGCAGGGTCGTGCATTTTTGCGGTTTGATTATTCGGGGCACGGGATTTCGTCGGGGGAATTTACCGACGGGTGCATTGGCGAATGGGCGGTGGATGCGCAGGAGGCGATCGAAACATTGACGGACGGGCCGCAGATTTTGGTTGGATCGTCCATGGGCGGCTGGATTTCGCTGTTGATGGCCAAGCGCATTCCGGCGCGGATCAAGGGGCTGGTTGGCATTGCCGCCGCGCCGGATTTTACCGAAGACAGCATGTGGAACGGATTTTCCGAGGCGCAAAAAACCGAATTGATGGGCGGGCAGGTGGCGTTGCCGTCGGAGTATGGGGAACCTTACATCATCACCCGCAAACTGATCGAGGACGGGCGCAATCAATTGGTGCTGCGTGCGCCGCTGGAATTGCCGTTTCCTGCGCGTTTCCTGCAGGGCACAGCGGACAGGGATGTGGATATGTCGGTGGCGCTGAAAATTCTGGAGCTGGCTGTGGGGGATGACATTCAGTTAACCATGGTAAAAGGGGCCGATCACCGATTTTCAACGCCGGATTGTTTGGCGATGATTGAAAATGCGGTCAGGCAGGTTTCATAAATTTTCAGATGCGCGCATTTTGACTGTGTTCAAGTTGATTCCAATGTTTTAGGTTGTGATCAATCTTACAATTTAAAAGCCCATATTTATGATCGAGCCGCTACTGTTAATTCCGGGATTGATGTGCGATGCACGTTTGTTTTCACCACAAGTGATCGAGTTTTCCGCCGAACGCTCGGTGCAGGTTGCCGCGATTGGTATGGGAAAAACAATCGTGGAAATGGCCAAGATTGCGCTGGAACAAGCGCCGGCGCGATTTGCCGTGGCAGGGCTGGGTATGGGCGGGACTGTGGCGATGGAAATTGCCCGCGTTGCACCGGAACGGGTGACGCGTATCGCTTTGATGGACACAAATTCGCAATCGGAAATGTCGACAGTGGCCGCCGCGCGCGAGCCGCAGATTGTGCGGGCCAAATCGGGGCGGTTTAGCGAGGTTCTGGATGAAATTCTACCGATAGACAGCTTGGCCCCCAACCCCAATCGCAACGATATTCGCGCGCTTTTGCATTCGATGGGGATGCGGTTCGGGGTTGAGGCCTTTGTGCGCCAATCACGGGCCATGCAACGGCGTTTGGATCAGCAGGCAACCCTGCGTAAAATTCGGATGCCGGCGCTGGTTTTATGCGGAAAATACGATAATTTAACCCCGCCGCGCCGCCACGAATTTATGTCGGAATTGATCCCGTATGCGCAGCTGAAAATTATCGAGAGCGCCGGTCATGTGCCAACGATCGAAGCGCCTTATGAAACCAATGCTGCCCTTCGCGAATGGTTTAAACAGCCGATGGTTTTGCGGTAGAGGGGGCTGTCTGCCCCCCATCTGGCCCCGGCTACGCCTTGGAGCAGTCTCATTTGAACGAAAAAAAGATGGTGGCCGGTTTATCGGGTGCCAAGCCCGGCACGCATCAGGTTTTTGCGGATCGGGGTGGCGGAATAGAACGTATCAAGCATCTTGGCGCGGATATCGCGCATTGCCTGATTTGAAATCATCGAGGCGCGGTTTAGGGCGTTGACCCCGGCAATACGCGCGCGGATTTCGGGGTGGCGGCGGCGTTGGTAGGTTTGCAGCATTTCAGGACTTCCCAGATCATCGGGGTTGGCATTGGCCAGCTCCAGCAATACGCGCATGTCGCCAAGGCTCATGTTTAGGCCTTGGGCGCCGATGGGCGGCACAACATGGGCGGCTTCGGCAATCAGGGCGGTGCGCTCGCCGATCATTTTATCAGCGATTTGGCTGATAATTGGCCAGACGCTGCGGCGGGAGGTCAGCACCATCGGGCCAAGAATTTCGCAGGAGCGACGATTCATTTCGGCCTCGAACGCGGGCACATCAAGGGCGGCCAAACGCGCCACTTCGGGGCCGCGTTCCATCCAGACGATGGCCGAACAATGCGCCCCCTCACGATCCGGCAGAGGCACAAGAGTGAACGGCCCGCCGGAGCGGTGGATCTCGGTCGAGACATTTTCATGGGGCATCAGGTGGGTTACGGAAAAGGCCAGTGCCTTTTGCCCGTAGCGCATGGTTTTCACCCCGATATCCAAGGCGTCGCGCATCGGGGAATTACGCCCGTCAGCGGCAATCAGCAAACGCGCGCGGATTTGTGAATTGTCGGACAAAGACACCAGCGCCGCGCCTTCGCGGGTAAGCAGGCGTTTTGTCGATACACCCGTCAGAAAGCTGACATTGGGCATTTGTTCCAGATGCGCCACCATTTCGCGGCGCAGTAGCCAATTCGGCAGATTCCAGCCAAATGGCAGATCGGAAATATCGGCGGCGTTAAAATCCTTGATCAAACGCGGGGTTGGCTCTACCCCGCCTGCGTCAACGATGCGCATGATCTGCAAAGGCGCTGCAAAGGGCGATAGGCGATCCCAGAGGCCAGCGGATATCAGCAATTCACGTGCGGGCTGCAAAAATGCAGTGCTGCGCAGATCCGAGTTTTCACTGGTGGCATTGGTGACGGGGGGTGTTGGATCAACGCAGATCACCGAAAAACCGGCGGCCCCGAATGCGGTGGCAGCGGTTAATCCGGCAACACCGCCGCCGGAAACGAGAATGTCGGTTTCAATGCGTTCCAATTTATCACCTTTTTACAAAGTGATACAATCAAGTCAGCCGAATGAAAACACCACCATGATCAAAATCGCCAATCCGGCCATGCCGATCATTGGGAAAACCACGCCAACCGGGCCAAAAACCAGACCAGAAACCACCAATGCACCGACGAAAGCCAATAGCATCAGCACCACGATAAAATCGCGGCGGGATTCTTGTTTTGGGGTGAGGGCGTTTGCGGAATCATTGCTCATATTAAATCTCCTGTTTGCGTTAGGGGGCTATATGGGCAAAGAAAGATTAAGTTTCGATGTGTAAAATGGCTGTCGTGCGAATTTGACGCATTCATGTAACGAGATGTTTTAAGAAATCTGTCAGATCATCGGTGTGGTGATGGATGTGATCCCCGCGCTTGGGGGTGGGCGAAACATAGACACAGGCCATTCCCATATCATGCGGGGCCAAAAGATTGCGGTGATCGTCTTCGAACATCGCGGCTTTGGCCGTATCCAGCCCGTCGATTTTAAACACGGTATCAAAGGCGGCTTTGTCGGGTTTGGGGTGGAAATTGGCGTGTTCAACCCCGTAAACCGCATCAAACAGATCATTCAGCCCGCGCGCCGCCAGCACATTTTGCGCATAGGGTTTTGAGCCGTTGGTAAACACAATTTTGCGCCCCGGCAGGGCGCGGATATGGGCGGCCAGAGCGGGAGCCTTTTCCAGATGATCCAGTGAAATATCATGCACATGGGTGAGGTAGGGTGCAGGATCGACATCATGTTCGCGCATCAAACCGGCCAAGGTGGTGCCGTATTTTGTCCAGTAATAACCGCGCAGATAATCGGCGCGATCCCGATCAACACCAAGGGCATCCATCACATAATCTGTCATCCGCACTTCGATTTGATCGAACAGGCGGGCATGGGGCGGGTAAAGCGTATTGTCCAGATCAAAGACCCAATACTGAACGTGTGAAAACTGTTGTTTGATCATTTGATAATGCTAGCTTGCGCGCAGGGTTTGCGCAATGTGTGTTTGGCTTGCAAATTCGTGGGTGACATCCTAGCGTGCATAAAAACCCGTTGGAGGCCAAAATGAAAACGCAACGTCAACCGCAAAAAGATGCTTATAGTTTGATTTTGGAAGCAATTGACGTGGGGATTTACGGCCCCGGCGATCGTTTGGTAGAATCGGATTTGGCCGAGCGGTTTGGCGTATCGCGCACGCCTATTCGCGAGGCATTGCAGCGTTTGGAAACCCAATCGGTGTTAACACGTGACGGGCGCTCGTTGATGGTGGCGTCATTGGATCATAACCAGCTGGCCGAATTATATGTGGTGCGGGCGGAATTGGAAGGACTGGCCGCGCGATTGGCGGCGCGCCATGCCGCGCCCGAGGAAATCCGCGTGTTGCGCAAAATGGTGAATGATGATCGCCAAATCACCAATGATCTTGATGCGTTGGTGCGCGCCAACCGGCGCTTTCACAAGCAAATTCATCTGGCATCCCACAATCGGTATTTGGTGCAACAGCTTGATCTTGTGCATCGCACCATGGCGTTGCTGGCCACGTCGTCGCTGGCTGTTGAGGGGCGCAGCGAAGGATCGCTTGAAGAACACGACGCCATTGTGACGGCGATTGAAAACGGCGACGGGGGCGCGGCATTTACTGCCCTTAAGGCGCATATTTCAAAAGCCTATGAAACACGGTTGGAGCTTGATTCAGCCCAGTTTGAAAGACTAACGGATTAAGACGGGGATCGGTCGGTTTCTTCTGTTTCGGTTCTGCTAAAAACGCCGTGTGTGGTTTTATCCCAGTAAAACGGACGCGTCATCAA
>CAMZKY010000180.1 GCA_947311455.1 uncultured Marinosulfonomonas sp.
GATCGTTTCCCCGATTAGGCGCGCAATTTTTTCGGTGCTGCCCAGTTTGGTGCCAAAGGCGACAAGGATCTTGGTGTTTTGCATCTGAATACTTTACACAGTGTAAATTGACTTAAACCTTACATAAAGGTACTAGACACTATGTCAAGTGTAACCCAGAATACCCGCGCAAAAATTCTGAATGCCGCACGAAACCTGCTTGAGGAAAAGCAGGGTATCGGCGTGCGTATGGGCGATATTGCCAAGGCGGCCAAGGTTTCTCGTCAGGCGCTATATTTACATTTTGACAGCAAAACCGCGCTGGTCAGTGCGACGCGTGATTATGTGGATCAAATTCACAAAGTGGATGCACAGATTGCCAGGATTACCGCGCTTGAAACGGCCGATCTGCGCCTTTCGGCCTATGTTACGTTCTGGGCTGAATATTTGCCAAAAATCTACGGCCTTGCACGCGCACTTTATGCCTCGCGTGAATTGGACGAAGCCTCGGGGGCGGCGTGGGATGAATGTATGGTGGCGCATTTTGCCATGTGTCAGAAAATCGCCAACGACATGGGGCAGGAAAATAGACTGGCGCAGGGATGGGGCACTCTTGAGGCCGCACAGATGATGTTTAATCTGCTGTCTTTCCCAATGTGGGAAGCCTTGGCCATTCACAGTGGCTGGAGCGCCGACGCTTATGTCAAACGCATGTTGACGATGCTGGATCGCGGGATATTTAACGGCCCGCGTTAACCTTTTGGCGTTTCAGCATGTGCAATACGCTTTGCCATACACTTGCCATACACTTGCCATACGCAAGCCATACACCTGTTTTGGCCGGTTTGGCGCTGTTAACTTTTAGGAATTGCGGCCCCGCACAAACAGCCCGGCATTTTCAGCCGCGCGCCGAATGGCGTTGGATTTATGCATGCATTCTTGGTATTCAAATTCTGGATCACTATCGTAAACCACACCGCCGCCGGCCTGAATATACAGGGTTTCATCCTGCACCACTGCGGTGCGCAGGGCGATGCACATATCCATATCGCCATTGGCGGCAAAATAGCCGACGCCGCCGCCATATACCCCGCGTTTTTCCGGTTCAAGCTCGTCAATAATTTCCATGGCACGCACCTTTGGCGCCCCCGAAACCGTGCCTGCAGGCATCCCCGCAAAGAACGCAGATAGCGCATCCTGATCGTCGGCCAATTCGCCAACCACGTTGGAAACAATGTGCATCACATGGCTGTAACGCTCCACGATAAATTCTTCGGTCGGGTGCACTGTGCCGATTTTTGCAACCCGCCCCACATCGTTGCGCCCCAGATCAAGCAGCATCAGATGTTCGGCTAACTCTTTCTTATCGCTTAACAAATCCGCTTCAAGCGCGCGATCTTCTTCGGGGGTTGCGCCGCGATGGCGCGTGCCTGCGATGGGGCGAATGGTGATTTCGCGGCCAAATACCCGCACCAGAATTTCGGGGCTGGCCCCGATCACCTGAAAGCCGCCAAAATTGAAATAGAACATAAACGGTGACGGGTTGGTGCGGCGCAAACTGCGATATAATGAAAATGGCGGCAGGGCAAAATCCTGCGACCAGCGTTGCGAGGGCACCACCTGAAAGATATCACCAGCGCGGATGTAATCCTTGGCTTTTTCTACGGCCTTTTTATAGCCTTCATGGGTGAAATTGCACTGCATTTCGCCCATATCCACCGCATCGCCCAAATCGCGGGCCTCGTCCGGTATCTGACGGCCCAAATCCCGCACCGCATCCATAACGCGTTCTGCCGCTTGGGCATAGGCCGCACGGGCATTCAAACCACTGCCAGCCCACGCCGGAGCCACCACAATTACCTCGCCCTTAACCCCGTCTAAAACCACCACCACCGAGGGGCGCATCATCACTGCATCCGGCAGGTTCAACGGGTCGGCATTCACGTTTGGCAGGTGTTCAACCAGCCGGATCATATCATAGCCCAAATAGCCAAATAGCCCCGCAGAAGCCGGCGGAATATCGGCTGGCATGTCGATGTGGCTTTCCTTGATCAAGGCGCGCAGATTGTCCAGCGGGTCACCGGTTTGCGGATCAAAGGCATCGCCATCAATACGCGCTATACGATTGATTTCGCTGGATTTCCCGTTGCATTTCCAAATCAGATCCGGCTTCATTCCGATGATAGAATAGCGCCCGCGCACTTCGCCACCGGTGACGGATTCAAGCATAAAGCTGTCTTTGCGCGCCTCGGAAAGCTTTAGCATCAAGGATACAGGCGTATCCAGATCAGCGGCAAGCCGTGTATAAACCAGCTGGTTTTCACCGGCAGAAAACGCGGATTCAAACGCGTTAAATTCAGGAACAAGAGCCACGTTCAGGCCTCCGGATTATTGCGGGAATTGCGCGTGAACCGCGTTGATAACGGCCTGATTGACCACAATATTTTTTTGCGATTGCAGGGTTCTGTTATAGGCTTCGAAAATGTCACCAGCCAATGCTTGGACGATCTGATTTTCAAGGCCCGCTTTCAGGACGGCATAGTCAGGATCTGTGGTATCCGGGGGTAAAATATCATCCAGATAGATGACAAAATCCGCACCTTCGGTTTCAATCACATTCGCAGCATCTTTATCGAGCTCAAAAACCTTCCCGATCAAGCCATTTGGCAAGCCTTCAATGTTGCCTGTGCGCAAGATTTTGGTTTCGCTCGTAACAGGATAGCCAAGGCCGGAAAATGCAATCCCTTCGGCCAATTTCGCAACCAGACTATCCGAAAGATCTTTTAGCCGTTTGGCAATTTGATCCTGTTCCCAACCCGCGATCACGCTTGATAAAACATCATTCATTGGTTGAAGCGTCGGTTCGATGCTTTCGTCAAGGCGGATAGCAAAGATACCACCGTCATCCAGCTGTAAAACCTCGGGGAAATCGCCCTCGGCAACAGTGGCCGCTGCTGTTCTGAAATCTGTGTATCCGGCGATACCATCACTATTTCCACCAAACCAATCAATGGTGCCCAGCTCCATTTCGGTTTCTTTGGCAAGGTCTTCCAAGGTTGCGCCACC
>CAMZKY010000181.1 GCA_947311455.1 uncultured Marinosulfonomonas sp.
TCGGGGGAGCGTTTTAGAATAGTTTCTGTCATCTCGCGCCCCTTCACCATGGCCGATCCGCCGGAATAGTATTCCTGATCGACAATCGACAGGCCCGCCTGCTGTAAGGTTTGGGTGAAACCTTCGAACCGTTTGCGGGCGCGGTGATCAAGGGGCATATTGGTGCCAAGGAAGCCGATCTTGCGATAGCCTTGTTTGATAATCGCCTCGGCAGTTTCGCGGCCTGCCTGAATTTGTGACAGGCCAACCACGGCGTCAATCGGATCGCCGTCTATATCCATGATTTCGACAATCGGAATGCCCGCGTTTTTCATCATTGCGCGCGACGCATCGCTGTGTTCAAGCCCCGCGATGATCACCCCCGAGGGGCGCCATGACAGCATTTCAAACAGAACCTTTTCTTCTTTTTCGGGTTTGTAATTGGTGATTCCGAACACGGGTTGCAGAGGGGTGTCATCTAATACCTCGGAAATCCCCGTCATCACGTCGGGGAAAACCATGTTGGATAGAGACGGGAATATCACCGCCACCAGATTAACCCGCTGCGAAGCCAAAGCACCGGCGATTTTGTTGGGAACATAACCAAGTTTGCGCGCGGCTTCGTTCACTTTGAGGCGCGTTGCATCCGAAACATCCCCCCGATTACGCAAAACGCGGCTAACAGTCATTTCGCTAACACCGGAGGCTTCGGAAACATCGCGAAGCGTTAGCGGGCGTCTGGGAGGTGGCGTTTTTTGTGTCACGTGATTTGATCCAGCCGTTGCTTTGACCCTTGTTAACGACAAACAATACAAACTGCAAATATGGGGTTGCGATGATGCTGTGCTAGACTTAAGTTAGCGCTAACATATTCTTTCGATTCCCTGAGTAAGCTCTCTTCCTATTTCGGGATCGAATGAAACAAAGGGGAGCGGTGGGCCAACTTGCTCCCCTTTATTTATCATTCCACTTTTGAAATTTCGGTAAATTCAGCACTCTTGAAACCGTAAGAAAACCGCGTGAACCAAAACTTGCTTTTTGAGGGTAAATTGGTGTCGAAAACGTGTCTTCAATTCACAACAATGACATATTGAAACATATAGCGGTTTAAAAAACAGAACCCACCATATGTGGCCTTTCACACTAACGAAAAACTGCAAAGTAATTGAAATTAGGGTATTTTCTGAAAATTGCACCTATGCTAGATTGTCGGAGAGTTAGTATTCGTTGACCGAAATATCGGCAACCCAGAGGCAGAATAAGGCAAGCGTTGTGAAAACACGTCTACATAGATATTTCCGTACCGGATTTTTAAAAACACTCATGCTTTGTATGATTGCGTTCGCCCCTGCTGTTGCCTTCGGTGCACCTTATGCCGCCTTCGTGATGGATGCGCGGAACGGTAAGGTTTTGTATTCACGAAATGCAGATACACGATTGCATCCCGCCAGCCTGACCAAAATGATGACCCTTTATATTGTTTTTGAAGCAATTAAAAATGGCGAGATTTCCTTGGACACCACGGTTAAAATTTCCAGAAATGCATCGTCAGAACCCCCCTCAAAGCTGGGCCTGAAAACGGGTCAACGGATCAAGATCAGGTATCTTATTCGCGCAGCAGCAGTGAAATCCGCCAATGACGCTGCCACCGCTCTGGGCGAAGCAGTGGCCGGATCAGAAAAGGCATTTGCACGCCGGATGAACCGCACAGCGCGTGCATTGGGGATGACGAACACCACGTTTAAGAACGCCAATGGGCTAACCCAATCGGGCCACCTATCGACAGCGCGTGATATGTCAAACCTTGGGCGCCATCTGTTTTTTGACTACCCGCAATATTACAACCTGTTTTCACGGATCAGCACCCATGCCGGCACCAAGGTTGTGCATAACACCAACCGCCGTTTTCTGGGTGCATATCGTGGTGCTGATGGCATCAAAACCGGATACACCCGTGCCGCTGGCTTTAATCTTGTGTCGTCTGCCCGCCGTGGTCAGGAACGTATCATTGCCACTGTATTTGGCGGCACATCCACGGCGCAGCGTAATGCGAAGATTGCCAAATTGCTTGACCTTGGCTTTAAGAAAGCGCCAAGCCGTGTAAAAGTTCGCAAACCGGCATTGCCTAATTATTCCAAAATTCCGGCTGCCTCGTCAACACCAAGCCGATCTTCTGCCGGGCAAACACCTCAACGCGGCGCATCGGGTAAAACCATTCGTTTGATCACAGCCGTTAAGAAAAGCATCCGCCCACCAAAGCGGCCTGCGCCCGCTGCACCTCCGGCATTGCTGGCCTCCACCAAAATCGAGATCGAATCAGCCGTTCTGGTTGCACGCCTATCACCCGCCCCCGAGACATCTTTGACACCTGCAATCAACACAGCCCAACGCCCAAGCACCCTTGCCGTAGCCACGCTGGTGGCAACCCCGAAACCGCGCCCTCCTGCATCAAACCGGCCCGAAATAACACCGGAAGCCCCTGTCGTGCTTGCATCACAGGTTGTGGTGAGCCGCGATACCAATTCAGGTGGTAAAAGCTGGGGGATCAATATTGGACGGTTTGACACACGTAGGGCCGCTGAACGGATGCTTTTGAAAACAGCGCTCAAAGAAATGGCGACGCTTGATGGCGCATTGCGCAAGATCGTTTCACACGGTGGAAAATATGAAGCAAATTTCATTAGTATGAACAAATCAACGGCAGGCATGGCCTGCGAACGATTGGCCGCAAGAAATGTTTTTTGTATAACCTATCAGCCGTAACAGCGATTTGAATGCATGGATTTTGTTATTCCAAAACCGGCTATTCCCAGTGTTGCCATACTTGGGCAGGATGCCCGATTTCCAGTAAGGCGTATTTATTGCGTCGGCCGCAATTATGCCGAACACGCCCGCGAAATGGGAAATGATCCTGATCGCGAGCCTCCTTTTTTCTTTTCCAAAGCAGCGGATTGTCTGGTTGCCGCCGGTGAAAATGTTCCCTATCCGCCTCAAACCGATAACCTGCATTTTGAAGGCGAACTTGTGGTTGCCATTGGTGTTGGCGGTGCGGATATTGCCGTTGATAAGGCGCTGTCCCATGTATTTGGCTATGCCTGCGGAAATGATCTAACCCGTCGGGATATGCAAGCGGTTGCAAAATCGCGGCGTCGACCATGGGATTTGGCCAAGGGGTTTGATCAGTCTGCTATATGCGGGCCCCTGTTATCTGTTCAGGAAAACGGGCATTTTGAGGCGGGGCAAATATCCACCCGCGTAAACGGAGAGCTTTGCCAAAACGGCAATTTAAAAGATATGATCTGGCCGGTTCAGGATGTGATCGCGTTTCTATCGCAATCCGTTACGCTTGCGGCTGGTGATCTGATATTCACCGGAACGCCTGCGGGTGTTGGTGCCCTTGAACGCGGGGATGTGTGCGAGGTTCGGATCGAGGGATTGCCCCCCTGTATTACGACCATCATTTAACCGGTTTGGGTGGTCTAAGCCTTTGCTTTTAGCGCTTCGCGGTACACCAAAGTTACAGTGGCAAAGCTGACATATAGCAACAAATACCACGATCCCATTTTGGCAAAACTGACAAATTCCGCCTGACCGGCCCCTGCATAGGCCCACGTGCCGGATTTGGTGCCGACATTTTCTGCGACCCACAGGAAAAAACTGGAGAAAAATGCCGCCAACGGCATCGGCATCCAATAGGTATTTTGCCCGATGGTAAATTCAATGCGGGTTCTGATGTATAAAGCCACGGTGGCCACAAACAGTGCGACGCGGAAATCGGGTATGAAATGATGGGCAAAGAAATTGATATAGATCGCTGTCGCCAGAACAATGCTGATCCAGAACGGGGGGTAGGGGGTAAACCGCATGTCGAAAATCCGGATCACACGCGCCATGTAGGATCCAACCGACGCATACATAAACCCCGAAAACAGCGGTACAGCCATCAGTTTGATCAGGCCGGATTCTGGATAGGCCCATGACCCTGCTTGAACTTTGAATATTTCCATGATGGTGCCGATAATATGAAACAGCAAAATCACCTTGGCTTCACGCAGGCTTTCAAGCTTGAACACCAGAAACAGGATTTGCAGGGTTAGCGCGTATAAAAACAGCCCGTCGTAACGATCAATTGGCCAATCCGGTTGCCAAACCATTTTTGATGCGATGATCCCTGCCAGCATTAACCCGCCAAACAGGCAGGCCCATGCTTGTTTCAGGCCAAACATGATAAATTCGGTCAGTGCGTGGGGCAGATGGGCGCGCATCCAGTCGCCCAGGCGGCGCTCAAGGGATAGATTTTGTTTGTTCATGAAGCGGCCATACCGTCAAAACAATGGGGGTTCAATATCAGGGCACCGGAACAGCCGTGTTTTGCCACTATGGCCGTGGGTGATCATCCCATTCGTCACTAAGGATGCGCTGGCTGTCACCTTCGGGATCTTCATATTGTTTGCTACGCACCGTCCAGAAAAACGCCACTAGGCCTAGCCCGCCAAGAAACACCGAAATCGGGATAAGGTATAAGACAACTTCCATGGATCAGGCCTTCCTAACGTAACCTTAGCGCATTCAGCGAAACAGTAATTGACGAGGCCGACATTGCCAAGGCCGCGATCAGCGGTGTGGCAAACCCGAATAGGGCAATTGGCACTGCAATCATGTTGTAAACCACCGCGACGCCAAAATTTTCCAGTATCCGGCGTTTGGCTTTGCGGGCGATATCAATCGCATCGCCCAACGGGGCCATATCAGTGCCCAACAACACGATATCCGAGGCCACACGCGCTGCATCCAGTGCTGACGCGGGTGAAATGGAAACGTGCGCAGCTGTCAAAGCGGCGGTGTCGTTCAGACCGTCGCCGATCATCAGAACTTTGTTGCCGGATTGGGCAAGGCCCATGATAAATTCCGATTTCTCTGTTGGTGTGGCCTTGGCTGTCCAGTGTTCGATGCCCAGCTTGTTGGCCAGTGCTTGAACTGTGGCGGGGGCGTCACCGGATAGCAAATGCATGGCAAAGCCCTGTGATTTATAAGCGTTCACCAGCTCTGCCGCCCCGTCACGCAGGCTATCGGTAAAGGTAAAGGCGCGCGCGGGGCTGTCACCAATTTGGAGATAGGTTGCGGTTTGATCAAGGGCATCCGCACCGACCCAATTGGCGCGGCCAAGGCGGACGATTTTATCATTCCACAGGGCAGAAATGCCAAAGCCCGGCACCTCGGAAATCGAGGTGAGGGTTGCGGCTGTAACACCATTTGCTGTTGCTGCGGTTCGGATTGACTGGGCCAGCGGGTGCGATGATCCAGCAGCCAGCGCCAACGCGATTGCCAAGTCCTGATCGCCAAAATCATTATAATTGGTCAATTCCGGCATGCCTGTTGTCAGGGTTCCGGTTTTGTCAAACACAACGGTGTCTACATCGGCCAAGCGTTCCAGCGCGGTGCTGCTTTTAATCAGCATGCCCTTTTTGAATAACCGCCCCGAGGCTGCGGTGGTAACAGCGGGCACCGCAAGGCCCAAGGCACAAGGGCAAGTGATGATCAACACCGCAACCGCGATATTCAGCGCCATACGCACATCGCCACCTGTAGCATACATCCAGCCTGCAAATGCAATGAAGGACAGCAGATGCACGCCAGGGGCATAGATGCCTGCGGCCTTGTCTGCCAGCGATGTATAGCGGTTTTTGGAGCTTTCAGCCATCGCCACCAGATCAGCCATGCGGTGTAAGGACGTGTCTTTGCCGGCCGCTGTAACGCGAATTGTAAGGGGGCCAGTTAGGTTAATCTCGCCCGCACTTACGGTGGTTTCGGGGCCAGCGAAAACTGGGATGGTTTCGCCGGTTAGCAAGGATCGGTCAAGCTCGCTTTGGCCCTCGGTAATCACACCGTCCACAGGCATACGCCCCCCCGGTTTGACCCGCACCAGATCACCAACTTCCAAATCGGCAATGGCAACCGAGATGAGTTCACCATTTTCCAGACGATCAGCGCGCGGCACTTCAAGGGCGGCCAGTTCTTCGGCGGCAGAGCGGGCAATAGCGCGGGTGCGGTGATCAAGGTAGCGCCCTGCCAGCAGGAAAAACGTCAGGGATAGCGCAGCGTCAAAATAGGCGTGTTCACCGCCAAGCCATGTTTCATACACAGACATGGCGCTGGCCAACAGGATTGCCAAAGATATCGGCACATCCATATTCAGCCGGCGCACGGCCAACACAGAAAGGGCGCTTTTGAAAAACGGTTGCGCTGAAAAGGCCACAGCAGGCAGGGCAATCAGGGCGGATATCCAGTGAAACAGATTGCGCGTGGCATCCGCCGCCCCGCCCCACACGGCGATGGACAACAGCATAACATTCATCATCGCAAAGCCAGCCACCGCAAGGCGCATCAGTAAATCCCGCCCGCTTTTGTTGGTGGCCGTGGCGGCGATGGTGGCTGAATCAAGCTCGTGAGCTTCGTATCCAATGGTGCGCATCACCTCGATCATATCGTCGGCGGTGATATCCGCGTCGGCCTCGATGGCGACGCGCTTCAGGGTTAGGTTAACGCGCGCCGATTGCACGCCTTCGGTTTGGGCCAGTTCACGTTCCACCGCAACGATACAGGCGGCGCAATGCACCTCCGGCAACGAAAGCATGATGCGGCCCGATTTAACTTCGCTCATTGCGGCGATCTGCTCGGGCGACGGGGCAGTCGAACAGGCCGGACATGCGGCAAGTTGTGGACGGGCAGCGGCACTCATGACGTTAGCCTTTCACAAAGAAATCCAGCCGTTGTTTAAAATCAACCCCGTCAAGGGATTTGATTTTTATCCGCAATTCCCATTTGCCCGGGTTCAGCTCCAGAGGGGCCGTATACAGGCCGGAACGGCGCTGAAACTCGGGAACCACATCGTCACGCACATGGGTTGGACGCGCAACCAAGGCGTTGATCCGGCCCACATCCATTGCAGGTTTGCCGTTTTTGTCGAGAATGTTCAGGGTTAACACTCCGTCGCGATATTCTGTCGAGGCGCGCCAGCCTAGGGCCTGTTGGGCGGCGCGATCTTTATCAAAGGATTGGCTGGCCACATAGCTGTTTTTCACCTCAAGACCGGGAAAGGTGCTCACGGCCCTGTAGGCCATATACAGGTTCACCGCGATGATCAGGCCAAAGGCGCCAACCACCACAAACAACATACGACGTCCGGTAAATTCAGAGCTCATTATTTGGCCCTTCCGTTAAAGACGGTGTTACCGTGGTTTGTTTCGTCATTGGACAGATCCTTGATCCACATATCAAATTCGGTGCGATCCGATGTTGCAGCTGCTGTGCCTTTGGCGGCAAGAACATAGACGCGTTGCAGCAGGGTTTCATTGGCATTAACCTTTACAGTGGTTGAATCCTGACCTTCAAGCGCCAGCGTAAGGCCATCTGCGCCTTGGATCGTGAACTGGAAGTCGTGATTGTCGCCGTTTTTGTTGCGCAAGCGCACATCGTAGGTGTTGCGAATTGTGCCATCCGATAGAGTTACGAAAGTTGGATTGCGCACCGGAGCAATTGTTAGATCGATGCTACCGCGCGTCAACAATGCCACAAGCAGACCAACACCAACCAATGACCATAATGTTGTATAGAGGATCGTACGGGGGCGCAGAATGTGTTTAATGATCGGCTTGGGTGGTTTTCCTGCACGTTCAAGCGTTTCATCCGAGAACGCCAGATAATCAATCAAGCCGCGTGGCTTACCAATTTTTTCCATCATATCGTCGCATGCATCAATACATAGCCCACAGGTGATGCAAGCAAGATTTTGACCGTCGCGAATATCAATTCCGGCTGGGCACACATTTACGCAAGCCATGCAATTGATGCAATCGCCCAGTTCACTGTCATCACCTTTGTGATGCTTACCGCGAGGCTCCCCACGCCACTCGCGATACGCGATCGTTAGGGTGTCTTCGTCGATCATTGCGGCCTGAATGCGGGGCCATGGGCACATATAGGTGCAGATTTGCTCTCGGGCAAAGCCCCCAAAGCCAACGGTTGTGGCTGTCATGATCGCGATGGTGATATAGGCTATGGGGTGGGCCTGAAGGGTAACCAGGTTATAGAACAGGGTCGGTGCATCAGTAAAATAAAACACCCACGCGCCGCCCGTTGCAACACCGATAATCAGCCAGATAAACCACTTGGTGATCCGCAAGCGCCATTTACGCGCGTCCCATTTGGATTTCCATAATCGAACGCGGGCGTTTCGATCGCCTTCGATCCAGCGCTCCGTCAGGATAAACAAATCCGTCCAGATGGTTTGTGGGCAAGCATAGCCACACCACACTCGGCCAAGCGCCGAGGTGAACAGAAACAATCCCAGACCCGCCATAATCAGCAGGCCGGCAATAAAGTAAAACTCGTGCGGCCAGATTTCGATGGTAAAGAAATAAAAGCGGCGGTTTGCCAGATCAGCCAGAACGGCCTGATCAGGCAGGGCTGGGCCACGATCCCATCTGATCCATGGAATAGTATAATAGACAGTAAGCATAATGCCCATCAGCCACCATTTAAATGTGCGGAACTTGCCTTTCACCTTGCGGGGAAAAACGGGTTCGCGGGCTGCGTATAGTTTTGGTGATTCAGAGTCGCTCATGGGGATTCTCCAGCAATTTGAAGCTAGTATACAGATAAGATTGGAATTCGGAAATTTGCATATGATAGAACGTCGCAGCGCGGGTTTTTGCCTTATGCAAATATCAAAATTCTAACGGTATTTTGGGAAGGAAAATTGGCATCGGCCCCCCAAGGAAACGCGCGAACAGGACGGGGTTCCGATGCCTTAAACCAAGGGCTGGAGACCCTTGGATTAGTTGTTTTTATTCTCCGCCACCAAGTTGGTGAACGTAGGTTGCAACAGCGCGGATATCTGATTCTGACAAACGTGACGCCCATGTTGGCATGACGCCAAATCGTGCATATGTCACTGTTTGACGAATCGTATCCTTGTCGCCACCGTATAGCCAGATAGCATCGGTTAGATTCGGCGCGCCTTGATCTCGATCACCTTTTCCGTCTTCTCCGTGGCAAGATGAACAATTGTCTTCAAAGACAACGGCCCCTGCTGTGGCAAGATCGGCGTCGAATTCCTGACCTGAAAGGGAAAGAACGTGGTTTACAACCTGTTCGATCTCTTCTTTCTCAAGAAGCTCGTCGGCACCGAATTTAGGCATTTCCGAAAAACGGGCATCATCGTCGTCTTCATTACGGATACCGTGGGTAATCGTGTAATGAATTTCTTCGATGTTACCGCCCCAAAGCCAGTCATCATCCAACAGGTTGGGGAAGCCAACATTGCCCGCCGCTCCGGAACCGTGACACTGGATGCACCATGTTTGAAACACAGCTGATCCAGCATTCACAGCAAAGCTGTTCAGCTCGGGGTTTGATGCAATTTCCGTCAGGTCAGCCGACGCAAGTTGCGCTTCGATTTCCGCATTGGCATCGTCATAGGCTTTGATTTCTGCGGCAACGTCGGCCCGTGTAGACCAGCCCATCAAACCGGGTGTTGCGCCGTTGATCAACGGAATTGCAGGGTATGCAATCACGTAGCCAATGGCGAAAACGATGGTTGCGTAAAGTGTCCACAGCCACCAGCGGGGTAGAGGATTGTTATATTCTTCAATCCCGTCCCATGAGTGGCCGGTGGTTTCGACCTCTTTCTTTTCGGTTTTTGTCGGTTTTTTACTCATGACCGTGCCTCCTTGGAAACGGCGGGTTTATCTTCGTTCCGAAAAGGGATGTTGGCGATGTCATCATGTGTGCTGCGGCTGCCTGGGCGAAATGCCCAGAAAACCACAAACATAAACACAGAAAACAAAAACAACATACCCCAGCTATCTGCAAATTCACGCATTAGGGAATAGGTATCCATCTGTTCCTCCTAGCGGCTTGCGTCAGGTGTAAAGGTTGAAAAATCAACCAATGTGCCCAACATTTGCAGATACGCGATCAACGCATCCATTTCCGAAACCCCGGGTTGGCCGTCAAAGTTACGAACCTGTGCGCCTGGGTAGCGTGCGATCAAATCATCAACACCATCCGCATCGGGATCGGCCTGCGCCTTGAAATCAGCCGAGGCACTTGCGATCATTTCGTCTGTATAGGGCACACCCACAAATTTATGCGTGTTCATCAGATCGGTGATGTACGTTGGTTCGATCATCACGTCTTTCAGGAACGCATATTTAGGCATCAAGGATACCGGCACAACCGATTGCGGATTGGACAAGTGATCCATTTGCCATTTATCCGTATACCGTCCACCGACACGGGCCAAATCGGGGCCTGTGCGTTTGGAACCCCATTGCGCAGGGTGATCATATTGCGATTCAGCCGCCAAAGAATAGTGGCCGTAACGCTCTACTTCGTCACGCATCGGGCGGATCATTTGCGAGTGGCATACATAGCAGCCTTCGCGAACGTAAATATCCCGACCCGTCAGTTCCAGAGGGGAGTAAGGGCGCATGCCCTCAACATCCTCGATTGTGTTTTGCAGATAGAACAACGGCGCAATTTCAACGATCCCGCCGATGGTGACAACCAATAGGCTAAGCACCATCAGGATTGTTGCATTGCGTTCGATGACTGCATGTTTGTCAAGAATTGCCATGTCAGTCTCTCCTTATTCTGCTGGAACAGCGACGGTTTGGCTGGCAACTGCCGGCTTCTTCGCAACTGTGGCCCAAAGGTTATAGCACATGATGATTGCGCCGGTCAGATACATTCCGCCGCCTGTTGCACGAACAGCATTCATCGCGAATTTGGCCTCTACTGTATCGGCGAACGAGTTTACCAAGAAACCGTTTGCATCAACTTCGCGCCACATCAGGCCTTCCATAATGCCGGTCACCCACATGGATGCCGCATACAGAATGATGCCGATTGTCGCGAGCCAGAAGTGCCAGCTTACCAGTTTCAGGGAATACAGGCTTTCACGGCCCCACAGACGTGGAACAAGGAAGTAAAGCGCCCCGAAGGTGATCATACCATTCCAACCCAATGCACCGGAATGCACGTGGCCGATTGTCCAGTCAGTGTAGTGAGACAAAGAGTTCACAGCGCGGATCGCCATCATCGGCCCTTCGAATGTGGACATACCGTAGAACCCGATTGAAATAACCATCATCCGGATGATCGGGTCGGTGCGCAATTTATCCCACGCGCCGGACAAGGTCATCAGACCGTTGATCATACCACCCCATGACGGCATCCAGAGGATGATCGACATAACCATGCCCAAGGTGCCAGCCCAATCAGGCAGCGCCGTATAGTGCAAGTGGTGAGGCCCAGCCCAGATATAAAGGAAGATCAGCGCCCAAAAGTGAATGATCGACAGTTTATACGAGAAAACCGGACGTTCGGCTTGTTTTGGCACAAAGTAGTACATCATCCCAAGGAAACCGGCGGTTAGGAAGAACCCAACTGCATTGTGGCCATACCACCACTGAACCATCATATCTTGAACACCCGAGAATACCTGAACGGATTTGGAACCTAGCAAAGATACAGGGATCGACAGGTTGTTGACGATGTGAAGCATTGCAATGGTAATGATGAACGACAGGTAGAACCAGTTTGCCACGTAGATGTGCTTTTCTTTACGTTTGTAAAGCGTGCCCATGAATACAGCCAGATAAGCCACCCAAACAACAGTCAGCCACCAATCGGTGAGCCACTCGAATTCGGCATATTCTTTGGACTGGGTTGCGCCCAGAACATAACCGGTTGCGGCCAGCAAGATCACCAGTTGGTAACCCCAGAACACAAACCAGCCAAGGTTACCACCCCAAAGACGTGTGGCCGAGGTGCGTTGCACAACGTAAAAAGAGGTTGCAATCAAACCGTTGCCCCCAAACGCAAAAATCACCGCAGATGTGTGCAGCGGGCGTAGGCGACCAAAGTTCAGATAAGGTTGAACCGCTTCCCAGTTCAGCCAAGGGAACGCGAGTTCGGAAGCGATCCACACTCCGACGGTGAACCCGGTGACGGCCCAAAGCGCCGTTGCAATCACACCGGCCCGAACGACCCCGTCCAGATAATCTCCGGAATTGTTGGCTTTTTCATCGCCCGCTGTGCGCACAAAGTAAATAAATGCGACCCCAGCGGCCAGCATGATTTCGATAGCTTGAACTTGGTAGGCTAAGTCACGCCCGTAATTCGCTGCAATTGCGGCAATAACCACAACTACACCGAGCACGACTAGCTTGATAGTACTCCACATATCGTGTCCCCTTCTTTTGTTTTATATTGATACGACTCGCTTATCGCATAAATACGTTTCGATTACACTAGCTATCTATATTCAAGAATTAAGATACCTTGATGTAGATCAAAATATCAATCTTATCTGTTGATCGATATCAAAGAGCAATTCTTCTATCCGCCCTACCCTTGCGAGTGGAATCTGTAAAAAAGGGACTAACATGGCCTATAAGTCTTTATTAATAATAATTTCTCAACTTTCAGCCACATCCGCTGCATTGGAAAAGGCAATTTCTCTTGCCCGAGACGATAACGCACA
Source organism: uncultured Marinosulfonomonas sp. (assembly GCA_947311455.1). GTDB lineage: Bacteria > Pseudomonadota > Alphaproteobacteria > Rhodobacterales > Rhodobacteraceae > Profundibacter. The sequence goes on from CAMZKY010000181.1 coordinate 12,530, forward strand.
TTTAGAAATTCTTTGTCTTGGCGTTGATCGCACCCAAAGCGGATACTATTATGGCGGGGCAGATGCGATCTTTCAACAGGATCTATTGAATAAAGCTGGCAAAGAAGCCGACGAAATTGAAGCGCATATCCAGGAACGGCTTGCAGGCGAGGATTTTCTTTGGACATCCGAGAGGGTGGTTACACAGCTAGAAGGGGTTGCCCGCATTGTTGCACATCACGCCCGTTTCAGTGATCTGGTCATCTTGCCTCAACCCTATGGTACAGGGCGGGGTATTGAACACGAAGCGATCGTTGAAGCAGCCCTGTTTGCAGGAAATGCACCAACGATTATTGTGCCACCTAAACTAGAGAAAACGGAAAAATGTGGGCGTATCATCATTGCCTGGAATGAAAGCAGCCAATGTATGACAGCTGTGCGCGGCGCGCTCCCCGCGCTTCAGCAGGCCGAATTGGTTAACATTACTGTGATTGATCCGCCCAGCCACGGAATTTCGCGATCAGATCCCGGCGGACAATTGGCGCAATTTTTGGCTCGTCACGGGGTTAAATCGCAAATTTCCGTTTTGGCAAAAACTTTGCCACGCGTGTCCGATGTGCTCATTCGCCATGCGCGCGACATAGATGCGGATATGTTTGTAATGGGGGCCTATGGCCATTCGCGTTTTCGCGAAGCGTTGTTAGGCGGGGCCACACGAAATATGCTGGAAAAATCAACGCTGCCCATTTTGATGGCGCACGCATAGAATGCAGCTATGGGTGGCTAGGCGATTGCCCCGCCATCCACATCATCGCCAGTTTGATTCATAAGGTCCTGAAAATTGGGAATGGTCACGTGCCGTTTGCCTTTTAGCTCGATGATTCCTTCGCGTTTTAACGCTGAAACCTGTCGTGAAACTGTTTCAAGCGTTAAACCCAGATAATCGGCCATTGCCTCGCGGGTTAGCGGTAAATCAAATGTCATTGGCATTTTAATAGGATCGCTTGCCAATGATGCGTCACGGCGCGCCAGAATTGCAATTAGGCTTGATATTTTCTCACGGGCAGTTTTACGCCCCAGTAACAACATCCATTCGCGTGCTGCATCTAATTCATCCAGTGTCATCTCCAAAAGACGGGAGGCAATGTGCGGCGTGTCTAGCATCATATTTTCAAATGGTTTTTTGCGAAAACAGCACATCATCAAATTTGTGGTCGCCACAACATTATATGGCGCAATGTCGCGCCCGGGGCGACCAACGAAATCACTGGGCAACAAAAGCCCAACCATCTGTGTGCGGCCATCTTCCATGGTTTGGGAAAGGGTGGCAATTCCCGAAACAACCGAGCCAACAAAATCCATTTTATCGCCGGCCCAAACAACAGTTTGGCCCGCCTCATAGCTTCGGTAGTATTTCAAATCATCCAGAACCAGCTGTTCATCCTCGTCACATTTCGAACAAACCGCACGATTACGGATCGGACAAGTACCACAGACATCATTTTTTGAAGAAAAGTTTAACATTATTGGTTCGCGCTGCTATGTTGATTTCGATCAATGCTTGACCGGAATTTCAACAGTACACTTATTCGAATGACAAAACATACGCAACTCTCTCGCTTGGGTTTATTTGACGCCCGTGTTCCACGGTATACAAGTTACCCGACCTCGCCACATTTTTCAAATGATGTGGGGGCCTCAGAATTTGTGGATTGGACAAAATCCATCAGCGAAGGGTCGGAGATTTCATTGTATTTGCATGTGCCGTTCTGTCGGCATCTCTGCTGGTTTTGTGCTTGCCGCACGCAAGGCACCCAATCGGTTGAACCCGTGCGCGCCTATCTTGAAACGCTGATTGCTGAAATCAAACTGCTGAAAAAAATCTTGCCGCGTGATATTTCGCTCTCACGTTTGCATTGGGGGGGGGGCACGCCAACATTGCTTGCGCCAGACATGATGACCGAGCTGGCCGAAGCCGTGTTTGATGTTGCCCCGATGGCCAAAGACGGTGAATTTTCTGTCGAGATCGACCCGAACGAAATAGATCAGGAACGCGTGCACGCCCTTGCCGATGCGGGAATGAATCGCGCGTCGATCGGGGTGCAGGATTTTGATCCGGAAATTCAAAAAGTGATTGGCCGTATTCAAAGCTACGAGGTAACGAAAGAGGCCGCAGATATGTTGCGCGCCCAAGGGATCAAAAGCTTGAACGCCGATATTTTGTATGGCTTACCGTTCCAAACCAATGAAAAAATTACTCAAAGCGTCGAGAAACTTCTAGAATTAAAACCGGATCGCGTGGCGCTTTATGGATATGCCCATGTGCCATGGATGGCCAAACGCCAACAATTGATCCCGGCAGAGGCCTTGCCCGAACCCACAGATCGCCTGACATTGTTTGAAACGGCGCGTGATATATTCATCGCGCACGAATACGCAGAAATCGGGATTGATCACTTTGCATTGGAAACCGATGGCTTGGCCACCTCGCAAAAAGCTGGCAAATTGCGCCGTAATTTCCAAGGTTACACCGATGATAATTCGGTAGCGTTGATCGGCCTTGGTGCCTCGTCTATTTCACGCTTTCCGCAGGGGTTTGCACAGCATGCGTCGGCCACATCAGCCTATACCAAACACGTGCGGAATGGCGAATTCGCCACCCATCGTGGCCACAAATTCAGCAGCGAAGACCGCCTGCGCGCCCGCATGATCGAAGCGCTGATGTGTGATTTCAAGATCAACACCGCCGAGATGATGGAACGTTTTGACGTAAGCCGCGACACCATTGAAGCCATGTATCAAGTCGCCGCAGATGATTTCGAAGGCATTCCGGTGATCACCGATGAAGGCTTTTCTGTGCCCGCTGAAATCGCGCCTTTAATGCGGATGATCGCCCGAAGTTTCGATGCATATGATCTGTCAAAAGCAGGGCATAGCTCGGCTGTTTAGA
>CAMZKY010000182.1 GCA_947311455.1 uncultured Marinosulfonomonas sp.
AGAGCCATTCAGTGTGTGCACAAATTCGGGCTTGCCACCGCCTGCGGGCTTATAGCGGGCATTCATGCGGCGCGCCTGATAGGCATCGGCCACCGAAATCGAGCTGATTTCGCGATACATATTCTGGCCGGGCATCCAGACTTCGATATCGTGGGTTTTGCGCATGCCAAAGCCCAGATCACCGGTGCACAGGATTACGGTGCGGTAGGCAAGGTTAAGCCCTTCTAATATGGCCTGCGCGCATTCGGTCATGCGGGTGTGTTCGGCGGCAGAGTGATCGGGGTGGGTGATTGATACCATTTCCACCTTTTCAAACTGGTGCTGGCGCAGCATCCCCGCCGTGTCGCGGCCCGCAGAGCCGGCTTCGGAGCGGAAACACAGGGTATGGGCCACCATGCGCAGGGGCAGGGCGCTTTCGTCCAGTGTGACGTTGTTTACGGTGTTGGTCAGCGGCACTTCGGCGGTGGGGATCAGCCACCAGCCATCGGTGGTTTTATAGCTGTCTTCGCCGAATTTGGGCAGTTGCCCCGTGCCATACATCATTTCTTCGCGCACCAGAACCGGCACGTTGGTTTCGGTTAATCCGTGTTTGTCGATATGCATGTCCAGCATATATTGCGAGAGCGCGCGGTGCACCCGTGCCACAGCGCCCGACATCACCACAAAGCGCGCGCCTGAAAGTTTGGCGGCGGTTTCAAAATCCAGCCCGTCTTTGGTGCCGGCAAGCTCATAGTGTTCTTTGGGGGGGAAATCGAATTTGGGTGGTGTGCCCCAAGTGTGGATTTCGACATTGTCGTTTTCATCAGCCCCGTCCGGCACATCATCGGCGGGCAGGTTGGGCAGGCCCATAAGCATATCGCGCAGCTCGGCGTCTTTAGCTTTGGCAACCTCTTCCAACGCGGCAATTTCGGCTTTCTTTTCGCCAACCAGCGCGCGCAGGCGCTCAAACTCGGCCTCGTCGCCTTTGGCCTTGGCCGCGCCGACCAGTTTAGAGGCGGCGTTGCGTTCGCTTAGGGCGGTTTCGGATTTTATAATCGCATCACGGCGCGCGGTATCCAGTGCCAGAACTGCCTCGGAAATGCCCGACAGGCCCCGACGGCCCATGGCAGCATCAAAAGCGGCTGGGTTTTCGCGGATCATCTTAATATCGTGCATTTTTCTAGCTTTCTGATTGATTGTGGTCTGGTCCCCCCCATATGCCTTAACACTGGTGCAGATTAAAGCCTTGATTTCTGTGTGTTCACCTTGCCAAGCATTTGGGCCACATATAGGGTGCGCGCCAGCACATAGGGCGTGAGGCCCGTTAAAATCGACAAGGGATTCGAAAATATGTTTGTTACTCCTGCTTATGCACAGGCCGTTGGGGGCGCTGGCGGCGCGATCACCCAGATTATTCCGTTTATCCTGATCTTTGCGATCATGTATTTTCTGTTGATCCGTCCGCAACAAAAGAAACAAAAGCAACATCAGGCGATGATTGCCGCGCTGCGTCGGGGCGATCAGGTTGTGACCCAAGGCGGGATTGTCGCCAAAGTGACCAAAGTTCTGGATGGTGGGCATCTTGAGGTGGAAATCGCGTCGGGTGTGAAGGTGAAGATCGTTCAAGCGACTGTTGCCCATGTTTTGAATAAAACCGAACCGGCAAACGACAACTAAGTTCTTTTCATAGAAATCGGATACAGGCAAACCTATGCTGCACTTTTCGCTTTGGAAACGCATCGTTATTTGGGGGCTGTGTGTTTTCGGCCTGACCATGGCGTTGCCCAACGGGTTTTATACCCGGGTTGAAACCCACAATGATGCCGTTAAAGCCATCGAACAAAAGGGCAGCACGCCCGAGCGCGAGGCGGAACGCGCGCTTTGGCCCGACTGGATGCCGTCGGCGCTGGTTAATCTGGGGCTGGATCTGCGCGGCGGGGCACATTTGCTGGCCGAGGTTCAGGTGGAAGAAGTGTATGACAGCCGCGTCAAATCCATGTGGACAACGGTGCGTGACGCCTTGAAGGTTGAACGTGGCACGGTTGGCTCTATTCGGCGTCAACCATCGGCGGATGGTGAGCTTAAGATTAAAATCTCGCGTCCCGAAGGCATGGAACGCGCCCTTGAAATCGTGCGCGGGCTTGCGACACCTGTGGTGACGCTGTCGGGTGTCGGATCAAACGATATCGAGGTTTCGGGGCAGGGGGACACGATTACCGTGGTTCTTTCCGAAGCCGAAAAGAAAGCCACGGACGAGCGCACGATGTCGCAATCTCTGGAAATTATTCGCCGCCGTGTGGACGAAGTGGGCACCCGCGAGCCAACAATCCAGCGCCAAGGCGCCAATCGGGTTCTTATTCAGGTGCCTGGTCTTGGGTCGGCGCAGGAATTGAAAGATTTGCTGGGCACACCCGCCAAGCTTGAATTCAAACCGGTTGTCGGGCGCACAAGTGACCCCAAGGCCAATCCGGGCCTGCGCAATGAACTGGTGCCGGATGCGGAAAATGGTGAAACCGCCAGCCCGTCCGATGTTTTTTATATTCTGGAAGAAATTCCAGTGGTGACGGGGCTGGAATTGGTTAATTCCCAGCCCAGTTTTGATCAAAATGGCAATCCTGCGGTCAGTTTCCGGTTTAATGCCGATGGTGGGCGAAAATTCGGGGTGTATACGGCGGAAAATATCGGATCCCCCTTTGCGATTGTGCTGGATAACAAGGTGATTTCCGCGCCAACCATTCAAAGTGCGATTTCCGGCGGTTCCGGTATCATTACCGGACGTTTCTCTATCGAGGAAAGCACCAAGCTGGCAGTATTGCTGCGGGCAGGGGCCTTGCCTGCGAAAATGGAATTTCTGGAAGAGCGCACCATCGGGCCGGAACTGGGCCAAGACAGTATTGACGCCGGTAAAATCGCGGCGATTGTGGCCGGTATTGCGGTGCTGGTGTTTATGGTGCTGTCCTATGGATTATTCGGGTTCATTGCCGATATTGCGCTTTTGCTGAATGTCGGGCTGATTTTCGGGTTGCTGTCGATGATCGGCG
>CAMZKY010000183.1 GCA_947311455.1 uncultured Marinosulfonomonas sp.
ACCAACGGGGCTGTTCTAAAGTGTGCTGCGCACATCCCATAGCTCCGGAAAAATCACCACATCCAGCATTTTCCGCAAATACGACACGCCTTGGGTCCCGCCTGTTCCGCGTTTCATTCCGATAATGCGTTCAACAGTTGTGACATGATTAAAACGCCAGCGGCGAAAATAATCTTCAAAATCCACCAGTTTTTCTGCAAGTTCATACAGCTCCCAATTCTGCTGTGGATTTTTATAGACCTGTGACCACGCGATTGTTACGCGATCATCCGATTGATATGGGTCTGCGAAATTACGATTTAGAATGCAATCGGGTAGGCTATGCCCGGATTTATGCAGCTGTTTCAATGCAACGTCATAAAGGCTGGGATTTCCAAGCTCATTTGTCAGTAAATCAGCCGTTTCTTTGACATGGGCATGGGGTTGGATCATCGTAGAATTTCGATTGCCCACCGCGAATTCAATCAATCGGTATTGCCATGATTGAAAGCCTGAAGATTGGCCAAGGCTTTCGCGAAAATTAGTATATTCTGATGGGGTCATGGTGCGCAACACATCCCAAGCCGAATTCAACTGCTCAAAAATCCGTGTGACGCGGGTTAGCATTTTAAAGGAGGTGCGCAGGTTTCCCGTGGCGATTGCGCTGCGGGCGGCGATCAATTCGTGAATGGCAAGGCGCATCCAAAGCTCGCTGGTTTGATGTTGGATGATGAACAGCAATTCGTCATGGGCATCACTTTTCGGATGTTGTGCAGACAGGATTTTATCCAGATGCAAATAGTCACTATAAGACATGCGCCCGTCAAAAGACATTTGCGCGCCGTCATCTGCGGGGTTTATCGGGTGTTTCATGTTTGGTCTCCAGCTTGAGGCGCATAAAAAAGCGCTCAAGCAACTGGTCGCCTCGGGCAGCCGCTTCGGGGTAAACCACCTGCCAGTTGTTTTTCAGGAAAAATCGTTTGGCAAAATGGCTTGCGTGGCTTGTCAGCTCTGACAAACGCGCCCGATGCGCCCATTCAAGCACTTCGTCATAGAGAGCTTGCGCCACACCGCGACCCATCCATTCGGGCGACACATAGGCAAGGTCAACGTAGCCCGTCGGCGTAACCGCGATAAATCCGATAATGTCGCCGTCCATTTCGGCCACCCAACGCAACAGCGAATGGTTTTTTGGGGTTTGATCCGGTTCGGATTTCGGCGCCCAAGCCATGCGTTGCTTTTCGGTATAGAACCTTGCCGCGCCTTGACGGACGGCATGGTAAAAGACGTTGAAAATTGCATCGCGATCATTGGGTGTGCCTTTGCGAATGGTCAGGTGACGCGGCTTTGGGTTTTGTATTCGTCGCGATTCCATAAGGAATTTTGCATCACATCGGCAATAATGGCAATGGCCCTGTCCACATCGTTTTCGTCAATGTAAAGCGGGGTAAACCCAAAGCGCATGATATCGGGGGCGCGAAAATCACCAATCACCCCGCGCGCAATCAGCGCTTGTATCGCGGCATACCCGTGTTCAAATTTGAACGATACCTGCGAGCCACGCATTTTCCCGTCGCGCGGGCTGGCAAGGGCTAACATGGGGCAGGCGGCCTCAACCCCCGCTATAAATCGGTTCGTCAATTCAATGGATTTCGCGCGCACATCGTTGATATCGGCCATATCCCACACATCCAGTGCGCTTTCCAGGGCGGCGAGTTGCAAAATCGGCGGGGTGCCAACGCGCATCCTTTCAATGCCATTGCCTGCCGTGTAATTCAGATCGAAGGCAAAAGGTGCGGCATGGCCCAGCCAGCCAGACAGGGCAGGGCGCACGGTATCGGCGTGGCGCGGTGCAACGTAAATGAACGCTGGTGCGCCGGGGCCGCCATTCAGATATTTATAGGTGCAGCCCACAGCAAAATCCGCATTGCACGCCGCCACATGCACCGGAAGTGCGCCTGCGGAGTGGGCTAGATCCCAGATTACCAACGCGCCCGCATCATGGGCCTGTTTGGTGATGGCCTTCATATCATGCAAGCGGCCCGTGCGGTAATCGACTTGGGTTAACATCACTACGGCCACATCATCGGTGATATGATTAACCACATCCGTCGGATCAACCGTTTTTAGCTGGTGCTGCAATCCAAGTGAGTGAATTAATCCCTCGGCCATATAAAGATCGGTCGGGAAATTGCCGTTATCTGACAGGATGATTTTGCGATCAGGGCGCATTTCCAGCGCCGAGGCCAGTGCTTGATACACTTTGATCGACAACGTATCGCCCATCACCACATGGCCGGTTTCAGCGCCGATCAGTTTGGCAATGCGATCGCCAATTTTGGTTGGCTGTTCCATCCATCCGGCTTTGTTCCAGCCGGTGATCAGCAATTCGCCCCATTCCTGTTCCAGGGTTTGGGTCATGCGTTTGGTGGCGGCTTTGGGAAAGGCACCCAGAGAATTCCCATCTAGATAAATTTTCCCTTCCGGCAGGTCAAACATGGCTTTGGTTGCTAAAAAATTTGTCATGAGCACTCCTGATACTTCGTTATTGCATGGTATATGTTGGGCGTGGATTAGCAAGATCGCGTCTCAAAGATTTTCAAACCCTGCTCATGCGAAAACGCCGCAAACTAAACTGCGGCGTTTTTTGAATTGTGTTTGAAACGGCACGCTTCAGAGTTTAGACCCCGAAGCTTTGTTAAATTTAGCTGCCGTCGAAAGAAGCTGCTGTAGATACGGCAGTGCCGGCTAGGGCGCTAGAGGTTGTGTCAGCCAAAGACTTTGCGCCAGTTCCAACAGATGTCATAACAGCAACGCCCAGACCGATGATTGCAGCTGTCAGAACAACCCAATCTACAGTTACGGCACCAGATTCGTCGTTTGCGAAGTTTTTGATAAAGTTAAGCATTGTATTTTCCTTAGATTTTAATGGTTGGGGCGCGTGGCCCCAGAATTTGATATATGTTTCGTATATTCTGAAACTTAGCTACCGTCGAATGTAGCAGCAGTTGAAACTGTGGTGCCAGACAAGGCAGTTGCAGTTGTGTCAGCCAAAGATTTTGCGCCAGTTCCAACAGATGTCATAACAGCAACGCCCAGGCCGATGATTGCAGCTGTCAGAACAACCCAATCTACAGTTACGGCACCAGATTCGTCGTTTGCGAAGTTTTTGATAAAGTTAAGCATTGTTTAGTTCCTTTAAGATTTGTTTACTCATTTTCTCCACACCGTTCAGAACTTCACCGGATCGGCCTCTTATTGACCCTCTGTTCGTCTTGGTATGCAAGCGTTATCCCGCCGGAATGCGGCACGAATGGGGCAGATTTGGTTCAATTTGATGAAATGCGTAATTAAAGATGAAGCAGTTATTTAACCTGCTGATAATAAACATTAAAATATTATTAATTTTCTAAAATCGATTACCCAGCCTTTTCAAAAAGATGAGTAAGAGCAGTATTCGGGCCGAATTATTGTGCATTGTTTCGTAGAAAACACCAAAACAGGAGATCGAAAGTGAAAATTAACTAGAATCCTTATGATCAAAGCTGGGTAATCCGTATTCGTGCCGGAGGATTGGATGATTATGATAACGCGGCATAACAAATTCCGTCAGATGGAGACGGCAACCCATACCGATATTGTTTGCAGGACATTGAACTAGGTGAAGACATGCTTGTTTTGTTTGCGCATCCTTTCAACAGGAGGCAGCCAAACGCAGAAACGGGGCCGATCTTTATGCACAAGAAAAACTGCACCCCATATAAGAGCGATGTTATGCCGCCCGTTTTGGCCGTGCGCGCTGAACATCTGGTCAAAGCTTATAACAGAGATCAACGTATCGTCGCCGGATCAGGGCAGATGGTTAAAACGGATAAGTTGCAAAAAGCTTGTGAAATGCTGCTTTCCAATGCCAATGTAGTGTTTGTGGATGTGCGATCATCTGTGAATAACTGTTTTACCATAAGGATAACCCGCGATGGCGAAATCTGGCTTTGATGATATCCCCGAAATTGCCCTGAAATGGCACCGTGCAGGGCGCGGCGCGGTTTTGGCAACGGTGGTGGAAACATGGGGCAGCGCGCCGCGCCCATGTGGAAGCCAGCTTGCGATTGCTAAAGATGGCGAAATCGCTGGATCTGTTTCGGGGGGCTGTGTTGAAGGTGCCGTCATTACTGAGGCGCAAGAGGTTTTGGAAACAGGCGAAACGCGGGTGCTGGAGTTTGGCGTTTCGGATGATCAGGCCTTTGCGGTTGGTTTGGCGTGCGGGGGGCGCATTCGGGTGATGCTAGAACCTGTGGGGGCAGGGTTAACGGAAAACATGTTGGCCAAGCTGGTTGATGCCCGTGCCAATCGCCAACCCACGGTTTATGTGGTTAACCCTGAAACCGGTGCCCGGCGGCTGGGGGATGTTGACGAATTCAAAGATCGTTTTAGAATGGATAAATCGGGGTTTGAAGGCGCGGAATTTACCGGCATTCACAACCCGCCCTTGAAAATGATCGTTGTTGGTGCGGTGCATATCACCCAGACCCTGCTGGTGATGGCTCGGCTGGCGGGCTATGATACAGTGTTGGTTGATCCGCGCGCCGCCTTTGGATCAGAGGCACGGTTTCCGGATCAGGATATTATAGATGACTGGCCTGATGAGGCGCTAATTGCTCAAGGGCTGGATGCGCGCACCGCAGTGGTGACGCTTACCCATGATCCAAAACTGGACGATCCAGCCATCCAAACGGCGCTGCGGTCAGACGTGTTTTATCTGGGCAGCCTTGGATCAGCCCGCACCCATGCCAAAAGGGTTGAACGGCTATTGGCCGCAGGGTTTTCCAAGGACGAAATCGCCAAAATTCACGCGCCTGTTGGATTGAATATCGGTTCAAAATCACCTGCTGAAATCGCTATCTCAATCATGGCTGAAATAACCGAGCGCCTAAGATCAGAGTAAAAAACTTTGTGATTAGGTCATCGTTTATTTCTTAAATCAGTTTTGACGTGTTTAACTCTTCCTTAAAACAAAAAATAGGGAGGACATTATGTCAAACGTCACGATGATCATGAACGGTAATCCGTTAGCGGTGACGCAGAAGGACGCACATTGCTTGTGCATATTCTGCGCGAAGAACTCGAACTTACCGGAACCCATGTGGGCTACGACACGTTGCAATGCGGCGCCTGTGTGGTGCATGTAAACGGCAAAGCGGTAAAATCTTGCACGATGTTGGCTGTTGAAGCTGATGGTGCCGAGGTTTCCACCATTGAAGGCGAGGCCGCTGCCGATGGAACGTTGAATACTATTCAACAGGCATTTCAGGATTATCACGGACTTTAATGTGGGTTTTGGACCCCAGGCATGGTGATGAGCACCAAAGCGCTGCTTGCGGAAAATCCCAAACCTACCGAGGCGGAAATCCGTAAATATCTGGACGGTAATATTTGCCGTTGCGCCGGATATCACAACATTATCAAAGCAATTATGGCGGCCTCGAGCCAAGACGTAAGCGCAATCGCCGCAGAATAAGCGGACACTGAATTTCAGGGAGAACATTATGCCAGCAGATGGAGGCATCGGCGCCAGCAATGCCCGGTGTCGTGCGGATTTTCACCGGTGCGGATTTTGAGGAAATCGGCAGCGTGCCTTGTGGGCGATCCGATTTGCGCGATCGTTGCCGAAACGCTTGATCAGGCCAAAGATGCTGCCGAAGCGATTGATCTGGACATTGAAGAATTACCAGCCGTTGTAAATATGAAAGACGCTTGTAAGAGGGTTCAACCAAGGTTCATGACGATATAGGTCTACGCCCTAAAGGCCCCACATCGCTTTGGGGCCGTTTTTATCATGGGCAATTGATGAATTTGATCAACGATATTTGACGCAGCTTTCGTGCGATGCCGAACAGGATGCAAATCTGGGTGGCGTTGATATTGGTTCCGGTGAATATGGCGGTGGTTTTCTTTGCATTTGAACCCAATGGAATTCTGATCGCCGCGCTTGCGATTGGCGGTGTGATGCCCAACCTAGCGATCATGATTTATGGGCGTGGATTGTCCAAAGCCATGGCCATTCCGTATTTGTTTGTCTGGACACCATTGGTCGTTATCATATGGCAAACCTTGGATGGGGCCGTGGCTGGATTTGTTAGCTATCTGTGGATTGTTTTGGTGATCGATCTGATTTCACTGGGGTTTGATTATCCCGATACTTTAAAATGGATCAAAGGTGGTCGTGCGATTACGACATAAAAAACCCCGCACAAGGCGGGGCATTTCGTAAATATAGAAAAAGATTTATTTTGGTAACTGGCCAATCATCATAATCATTTGACGGCCTTCCATCTTAGGCATGCTTTCGACCTTGCCGTGTTCTTTCACGTCTTCGGCAACCCGTTCCAATAATTCACGGCCCAAATTCAAGTGGGCCATTTCACGGCCGCGGAAACGCAGGCTGATTTTAACCTTGTCTCCATTCTCTAAAAATTTGAAAACGTTGCGCATTTTAACATCATAATCGTTGGTGTCCGTATTAGGGCGAAATTTCACCTCTTTCACTTCAACGGTTTTCTGTTTTTTACGTGCTTCGGATTCGCGTTTTTGCTGCTCATATTTGTATTTGCCAAAATCCATGATTTTACAAACCGGCGGTTTGGCATTCGGTGAAATTTCTACAAGATCCAGCCCGGCTTCGTCGGCCATAACCATGGCGCGGGCGGGCGATACAACACCAACGTTTTCGCCATCAGCGCCAATCAGGCGGATTTCGGTTGAAGTAATGCGTGCATTCACGCGAGGTCCTGTTTCACGCTGCGGGGGCGCGTTATGTGGTCTGCGGGCTATAGCCTTGATCCTTTGGTTGTTAAAAGTATTCCCAAGCAAAATAGACGGCCCAGAGGCGGCAATCAACCCGTTAAACAGCTATTCCTTGCCGTTTTATAGCATTTTTTGCTTCAGAGCTTTGCATTCCTTATAAAATCAGGCATAGCACGGCCATTGTCCGGACTGACCGGATTCGATTTGGGGAAAGATGCCATGAGCAAATCACTTTTAGCCGCACTTGCAATTCTTGCTGCTGCTGGCGGGTATTACTTTTATAATGAAAATCAAAAGGCGGTCGCAATAGAATCTGCTGCTGCCGAAAAAGCTGCCGCTGAAGCTGCCGCCGCCGAAAAAGCTGCCGCTGAAAAGGCTGCCGCTGAAGCTGAAGCCGCTGCTAAAGAGGCCGCCGAGAAAGCTGCTGCTGAAGCCGCAGCCAAAGAGGCAGCCGAGAAAGCTGCTGCTGAAGCTGAAGCCGCAGCCAAAGAGGCAGCCGAGAAAGCTGCTGCTGAAGCTGAAGCCGCAGCCAAAGAGGCAGCCGAGAAAGCTGCTGCTGA
>CAMZKY010000184.1 GCA_947311455.1 uncultured Marinosulfonomonas sp.
TCTGGATGCCGCATTGCGCGTTAACACCCGTATCGAAATTGCCGATCTGCATCGCCGCCTTGGCACCACCATCGTTTACGTAACCCACGATCAAGTAGAAGCCATGACATTGGCCGATAAAATCGTGGTGCTTAAAGATGGGGTGGTTGAACAAATCGGTGCGCCGATGGATTTATACAATGATCCGGATAATATTTTTGTCGCCGGGTTTATTGGCTCACCTGCGATGAACTTTCTGGATGCGGCCGATCTTGATGTGCCCGCCGGCGTGACGCATATTGGCGTGCGACCAGAAATGATCACCCTCACGGACAGCGGCGTGGTCAAAGGCAAAATCAGCCATTTGGAACATCTTGGGGCCGATACAAATGTGTATGTGCATGTTGGAGAAAACATGGTGACGGTGCGGGAATTCGGGCAAACAGACTACGAAATAGGCTCTGATATCCAGCTGGAGTTTGCACCTACGGCCGTATTCTATTTTGACAAATCAGGAAAACGGGTCAGGAATTAGCGGCGAACATGATTATTCGAGGGAGCCGTGTTTAGCTATCTTTGCCTCATAAACGTAGCTTTTCAGCACCCCTGAAACCCAGTTTGGAAAGCCGCGTAATTTTAGATGCAGTATAGCCAGCTTTTTGGTATAGTTTGAAAAACTTGAAAGGCATTCTATGCGTCTACTCTCAATCCTGCTGATATCGTTGGCCCTAACGGCGTGCAAAGCCGATGAATCCATATCGGGCTATACCGATGCCGCCACGGTTTGGACGCTTGCCAAATTGGATGGGAAACCATTCCACGCCCGCGCCACAATTTCATTCCCTTCCAAAGGCCGCGCTATGGGGAATGCACCCTGCAACCGCTATTCAGCCACCCAAACTGCGCCTTTGCCGTGGATCGAAATTCGCCAAATCGCCGCAACAAAAATGGCTTGCGCTGACCTTGCCCAAGAAACCCTGTTTTTCGATGCGCTCACGGCAATGACACTGGCCGAAGCGGCCGGTAATACCTTGATCCTGTCAAATGATGCGGGCCGCGAAATGGTTTTTTCCCCCGCCCCTTAGCAAACACGTGCCAACCCTGTTATGGCCCTAATCGTTAACAATACCTATTAAACTGGTTTAATGGAAATTCGGGTGTTGCTAGGTTCGATCTCTCCGGTTCAGCGCATCTACAAATCGTTGCCGGGCCGCTGGCAATGGCCGATCCCCCAGCGATTCAGCCATCCAGTGTTTTAAAAAGTGCCCCGTCATACGTAATCCATCGCGGATTTCATCAGCAGGTGCCGGCCCCTGCCCCAACAAACACAGCGGTAACGGCAGCAAACGATCCGCCCATTCGCCGGCCCCTTCGGCACTCACGGCGCGGCCTGATTTTGGCGAAACATAGGCCAGATCATCTCGTGTGCCAGTCACGGCACAACTGCGCAAATCAAGCCCAAAGCCCAGCTCCTCCAGCAGCGCCAACTCCCACCGCAAATAGGCCAGAATCCAGGCGTCTGTGTTGCCGATCAAATCAAACAGCGCGATCGAATTGTTATATAAAACCGGGTGCTTTTCCCGTTCAGGCAAGGCAAAGGCCAGCATTGCACAAACCGAATTCAATCCCGCCAGCGTTAGCCTTCCTGACATCACCGCGGCCGCCCGGCTTTTCAATGGCTCCACCGAATAGCTGCCCAAATGGTCTTCAAGCCGCGCGCGCCATGTTACATCCAGCTGCGTGCCCGCCTGCAAAATTGGCGTCATTTTACGTGAGGTTGCCCCCCGCACAACACCCGCGTGCCGTCCGTGTTTTTCGGTAAATACTTCGATGATAGCGGCGTTTTCGCCGTGCTTTCGCACGCGCAGCAAAACCCCTTGATCACGCCATTCCATATCGGCAATCTAGACTTGGGTTTCCAGAATTACCAGCCACCACCCGCCGTGATGCCCCCATCAACAGTAAGCGTTGCACCATTTATCCATTTGGCCGCAGGCGACGACAAAAACAAAACCGCAGCCGCCACATCATCTGGCGCGCCCATCGTTCCCAGCGGGCAGGCAGATTGCCAGCGCGCCACGCCTTCGGGCCACGCATCCTCGATACCGTCACGATGAATCAGTCCGGGAGCAACACCGTTACAACGCACGTTTTGCGGCCCGTATTCCATAGCAAAGGTTTTGGTCAATGAATCCAGCGCCGCCTTGGAGGCCGAATAATGCCCATGCCCAATGGCGGGATTTTGCGCCTCGATCGACGAAATGTTGGTGATCACCCCGCCGGTTTTGGGCACCTGCGCAACAAAGGCCCGTGTCAGCGCAATGATCGCAGTGATATTGACTTGCAACATACGCGCTACATCATCAGAACGGATCGTCTCAAACGGCTGCAGCGCCTGGTCTGCAGCGCAGTTTACCAGAATATCCACGCGGCCATATTTGTCATGGATTTTGGCCAACAAACCCGTCTCGAAATCCGGTTCAGCAAAATCAGCCTGCACCTTAAATAGGGCCATTTCCGGCGGGTTAGAGCCGTAGTGCACCGCCACCTTCGCCCCCGCGTCCGCCAGTTGTGCTGCGATTGCCGCGCCAATTGGGCCAGAGGCCCCTGTCACCAAAGCAACCCTGTTTTCCAGCATCTAAAGCACCCCGCGCTGT
The DNA here is from genome assembly GCA_947311455.1 of uncultured Marinosulfonomonas sp. Taxonomy (GTDB): domain Bacteria; phylum Pseudomonadota; class Alphaproteobacteria; order Rhodobacterales; family Rhodobacteraceae; genus Profundibacter. The sequence continues at coordinate 2,637 of CAMZKY010000184.1, forward strand.
AGTAAATCCATCAACACCACCCTGATTTTCTCGGCGCCAAGCGCGGCGTTTTCCAACACTTCTTCCAATGTGTCCGGCTGCTGATCCGGCCCACCTGTGGCCGAATTTGTTACCACAGAAAACCCCAGCACCTGCATCCCCGCGTGATTGGCAGCGATCACCTCAAGCGCGGTGGACATCCCCACCAGATCACCACCCGCCATGCGTAAAAATCGCCGTTCGGCGCTGGATTCAAATTCGGGGCCGTGGATCGCGGCATAGATACCGGTTGGCATATCGCCCTGCGCCAAAACCGCGGCACGCAAA
>CAMZKY010000185.1 GCA_947311455.1 uncultured Marinosulfonomonas sp.
GGGACGATAGTGCATTGCGCCCTTGTGTCAGGATCACGTCACCCGTCATGATGATTTTGGCTGAGCCAATGGTATAAACCGCTTCTCGCGCTTCGGCGGCTTCGGCCCCGTTTACCAGAACCACATTCCCGGTGGCGTGCATGCGGGAAATCTTTCCGGTGGTATCGCCGTTGCTTGTGCCGTATTCAACCACAACTTTTTTGGCTGATAAACGCATACTGCCCTGGCCAATCACAACATTTCCAGTAAACATTGCGCTTCCATCATTTTGATCAATTTCAAGCGCGTCTGCTGTTACTTCGACGGGCAAAGACGCGTCATGTTTCAAGCCGCCAAAGGCAACAGATGTGCCTTGGGCAATCGAAAGAACCGGCACACTTGCAAGAAACAGCGTTGTGAATAGAGTGCGTAAAATGTTGGCCATGGTTGAATTCCTAGTGGGCTTTGAAATGTTCTATGGTGTGTATATCAGTTTAACACCATTATGAAAATGAAGAACCTTGTGATTGTTGGTTTGCTCGGTTTGTTGAAATGTCATCTCTCCGGCCTCGAGGTGGCCAATTGGTCCGTCAGCGGCAATAGGGCCAGTGGTTTTTACATCGGTTTTATCCAGCGCGATGATCAGGCCATCGGTTGTGATTTTGTATCCGGTTGACGTGGTTATCATCACATCACCTGTCATCGAGACCCATTGATTGGCGGAATCGATGCGGCCCGCTTTCGCAACCATATCAATTTGGCCGCCTGACAAATCATCAATCACGGCACTTAGTAACTTTGCCGTAACCACGGAATTGTCTTTCGCATCTGGTTGTGCGGATTTTGCAGTAATTGAAATGGCAGAGCCGTCTTCGGTGACACCAGCGTAATTCGGCGCGCCGATCCGTTGTTCCCGCACAATTTCCGAAATATCCACATCTGAAAACGGGATGGTTGTTTGTGGGTCGACTGATTTGGAAAATAAAAACAAGGTCGCAAGAATACCCAAGGCCACCAGTGGTAACACCACTTTGGCGAAGGCGATAAAACGCGAATAGTTGTTGTCGTAGGTGCTCATGTGGGGCTTTCAGGGTTATCCACCTTTAGATAACCTGTATTTGCGATCTTTCCAGCATATTTGCATGTATTCAGCAAAGCCCCGCCTAGTGGGCGAAAATATCCTGCTCCGGCCAGCCCGCCAGATCAAGATTTGCGCGCATGGGCAAGAAATCAAAACAGGCTTGTGCGATCTCCATGCGGCCTTCGCGTTCTAATCGTTTGTTCAGTTCCTCGCGCAGGCGGTGCAAATATAAAACATCGGATGCAGCATAGGCGATTTGTGCTTTGCTTAGCTCGGCAGTGCCCCAGTCAGAGCTTTGTTGTTGCTTGGAAATATCCACCCCCAGCAATTCTTGCAGCAGGTTTTTCAGCCCGTGCCGATCCGTATAGGTGCGGATCAGTTTCGAGGCGATCTTGGTGCAGTAAACCGGCGCGGTGACGGTGCCAAAGGCGTTTTGCATGGCGGCAATATCAAAGCGGCCAAAGTGAAACAGTTTCAAAACATCGGGATCAGCCAGCATTTTGCACAGGTTCGGGGCGCTGGTTTGGCCTTTTTCAATTTGCACCAGATGCGCGTTGCCATCCCCCGACGATAGTTGCACAACGCACAAACGATCGCGGTGCGGATGTAGGCCCATGGTTTCGCAATCAATCGCCACGGTATCCCCCAGATCCAGATCATCGGGAAGGTCTTTTTGATAAACATAATTGGCCATGGGAATTCCTTTGTGTGTTTTCCTGTGTTTAGCGCGTTCATCGGGCCTTTATCAAACTGTTTCGGAAAAAGCGTCTTTACCTGTGTGCAAGCGCACATGGCGAACAAAATGCCGCGCGGCGCGCGATAGGGGGCGATGATCCGAGGCGACGAAATAGGTTTGATAGGTGATTGCCGATTCAAATGGACGATAGACAATCCCCTTGGTTCGGTTTTGCGATAGGGGAAACGGGTTTCCAACCACGATGCCAACCCCGGCTTGCACCAGATCCAGTGCAATGATCGAACTGGAGACCTCGCACACCACATTGGGAACAGAATCGGCTTCGTGCAGAATTTTATCCAGTTGTGAGCGGCGTGCATGGCGGTAACTGAATCCGATTAGGTTTTCGTTGTGCAGATCAATCGGACGGATAGCTTTTCGATGGGTAAGAGGGTGGTTTTCGGGCAGCATACACGCGGCCATGGCGCGGCGAAACGGAATCAGCTTTGCGCCTGCCTGCGTAGGTTCAACCCCAATGATGCCCAGATCGGATTTGTCTTCCTGAACGCTGGCCACAACATCAATCGAGGTGCCGACCTCGAGGCTGACAAAGGTTTCGGGCCGCGTTTTGATGAAACTGCCAATGTGCCCTGTCATAAAGTGGCTGGCGAAAGAGGGCGGCGCAATCAGACGCAGTTGATCCTTGGCGGTGATCGCGGGGCCGTCAATATTGTCCAGTGCCTGAAACAACGCATCAAGGCGCGCATTCAGGCGCACGGCGGCACCGGTGGGGATAAGGCGCCCCGAATCGCGCATGAACAGGGTCAACCCAACCCGTGATTCCAGATTGGTCAAAGACCGCGAGATCGCCGATTGCGAAATACCCAGCCGGCGCGCAGCGGCGGCGGTGGTGGTGGCTTCCATCATCGCACGCAGGGCTTGATATTCGGAAAGGGAGTGCCAGGATTTTCGGGTCATTTAGCCTCTGATAGTATATCTACATTTGTCATTTCTCTATGACTTTTGGTTATTAGTCAACCTATGGCCAAATGAAAGCCAATATTGTTAACTATTGTCTTGTTGGGGGATTCTTGAAAAATTTATGAATGCCTACTGTTCGTACCACTGGGGATAAGCACTTGCCAAAATCAAACACACCGATGATTTTTGACGGACATAATGATGTTTTACTTAAGCTGTCTGTAAATGGCGGTTTAGATGCCGCTTCTTCATTTGTTACCGGGCGGGATGGTCATATTGATGTGCCGCGTAGCAAAATTGGTGGCTTTGGTGGTGGCTTTTTTGCCATGTATGTGCGTTCGCCATTAAATGGCAAATCGCTGGATGCCAAATACGACGAAATGATGAACCC
>CAMZKY010000186.1 GCA_947311455.1 uncultured Marinosulfonomonas sp.
CCAAAGTGGAAAACGCAAAGTCGGTCATAATATCCTCCGTTGATAAGTATCGCCCTTTTGGTTTAACATTCCTTCCAACGCAAGGCGAAACGCAAGGGCCCACCAAATGTCAGAAAACGACACCGACCTGTTTAAAAAAGCGGACATCGCCGAGGCATTAGCCCTGTTGACCCGCCTGCCAATTTACCGAAAAAGCACCGTAACACAACCGCGCGGCGGCGCGGCCGCGTGGGCTTTTCCACTGGTGGGTGCTGTTGTCGGATTGATTGCCGGACTTGGCGCACTGATCCTTGTTTCGGTCGGCATATCACCCACGATGGCGGCCACGGGCGCGTTGATCCTTTTGGTGTTTCTAACAGGCGCTATGCACGAAGATGGCCTTGCCGACACGTTGGATGGCCTTTGGGGCGGTTGGGATCGCGAACGCCGCCTTGAAATCATGAAAGACAGCGCCATTGGCACCTATGGCGTGATTGGATTGGTAATTTCAATCTTTATCCGCTGGGAAGGCTATTACCTGCTATTGGAAACCGGCAGCTTTGTTGCGCCCATGATTGCCATCGGAATGCTATCGCGGGTGCCGATGGTGATGATGATGGCTTATTTACCTAATGCGCGTAGCGATGGCCTGTCGTCCAGCGTTGGACGTGTTGGCCATAGCACAGCCATGCTTGCGCTTGCTGTTGGCGTGATTGGAAGCATCCTAAGCCTCGGATTTACAACCCTTTTAGCAGCGGCTGCCATCGCAGTTGTGGCAACTGGTTTGGCCTTGATCGCGATGCGTAAAATTGGCGGCCAAACCGGTGATATATTAGGGGCCAGCCAGCAAATCGGCGAAGTCGCCGCGCTGGCTGTTTTAACCTCGTATTTGGTTTAGCTTGCAGCTGGCACCACACGAGAAAGCAAAACATCGGTGATTTCCTGGCGGGCCATATCTTCGCCCTGCCCTGCCACAGCTGCAATTTCGCGGGTCAAACGCTCAAGGGCGGCTTCATAAAGCTGGCGCTCTGAATAGCTTTGCTCACGCTGATCATCGGTGCGGTGCAAATCGCGCACAACTTCGGCAATGGCGATCAAATCGCCCGAATTGATCTTTTGCTCATATTCCTGCGCACGGCGTGACCACATGGCGCGTTTCACTTTGGCTTTGCCTTTTAAAACCCGCATGGCATGGGCGACAACATCATCTGATGCCAATTCACGCATTCCAACGACAATGGCTTTATCCACGGGAACTTGCAGGGTCATTTTGTCTTTTTCAAAGGCAACAACATAAAGTTCCAGTTCAAATCCGGCGACTTCCTGTTTTTCAACTTTGATAACTTTTCCAACACCATGAGATGGATAAACAACCATTTGATTGATGTTGAAATCAAGTTTTCTAGATCTGCTCATTTCAGTTCGCTTTCTTTATCTATACACCGCCCCAAACAGGAAGAAACCACCCAAACGGCACAAAGGCCACGGGTGGTTGGCGGTAAAATTGTCTATCACTTGGGGAATCATACCACAAAAACGCACCAAATAAAAGCATCGCAGCGTAGCAATGGCGTATTTTCGTTAATTTTCAACGTAATAAGCCAAACCCATTCAAGGATTGGCTTAAAATTCTACGGCAGCATCGGTATCAAGCATCGCCTTCGCCGGGTTTTTCCGAGAAATATTTCTCAAGCTTGCCTTCTTCGCCATCGCGTTCTTCTGCTTCAGGCAACTGGTCTTTTTTCTCGATGATCACAGGCCACAATTCCGAATATTTCCGGTTGAATTCAACCCATTTATCCGTATCCGGCTCGGTATCGGGGCGGATCGCATCGGCGGGGCATTCAGGTTCGCATACGCCGCAATCAATACATTCATCCGGATGGATCACCAGCATGTTCTCGCCCTCATAGAAACAATCCACGGGGCAGACTTCGACACAATCAGTATATTTGCAGGCAATGCAGGCATCGTTGACGATATAGGTCATGGGGTTCACTCGACTATTTGATTCTTACGCCTAGCTAGTCGTTTATAACCAATCAATCAAGATATGACCCCTTTAAAAGACGCGCATCGCGACGATCTTTCTTACTGGGGCGGCCTTTACGTTCGATCATTGCCTCGGGTGTCGGTTTTTCAGTCACCGGTGTGAGATCCTCATACAGCGCTTGCGCCTCGGGCGCGGGGCCGCGCCGTTTGCCCAGCGCGATGATCCTGGCCACGCGCACGCGGTCGGCTTGGGTAAAGGTCAGGGTATCGCCCTCAGCCACCATAAAGGATGCCTTACCCACCCGATTGCCATTCACCCGCACCGTGCCCGCGTTGACCAGTTTGGTGGCCAGCGAACGGGTTTTGAAAAACCGCGCATACCACAGCCATTTATCGATACGGATTTTGGCTTCGGCCATCACACCCCCACGCAAGAAGCCCCCGCAAGGGGGCGCCGAGCGGCGATCACGATTTGTCTTTCAGCCCCATAAGCGCGGCGGCAAAAGGATTGTCGGGATCAATCTTTTTCTCTTTGCGCGCGGGACGCGCCTGATAGGTTTTGGCCCCGTCATTGCGCCGTGGGCCTTTGCCCTTGCCTTGGGATTTACCGCGTGGTTTGCCCTTGCCTGCGCCCTGCCCCGCATCCCGGCCTTGAGGCCGTGCCGGTTTGGCCCGGGCCATACCGCCCCAACGGAAGGTATAAAAGACCTCCATTTCAGGGGCATCCTCGGCGGGTTTCTCCTTATCAGTTGCAGTTTTTTCCGCCCCTTCATCGCTTGCAGGCGCGGCCTGCGGCGGCTCTTCAGTCGCCTTGGTCTCGCCTTCGGGGGCCTCGGCTGATTTCTGTTTTTCCGGCACAGGCGCGGCTTTTACCTTAACCCGTTCACCTTTTTCAGCCTTATATCCCAGCCCCATCATCAAATCGGCAAATTGTTCCAGCGTCATGCCGGTGATCGACAACATATCGGCGTTGCCTTCAAATCCACCACGGCTATCTTCACCACGCAGCATATCCGCCAGACGTTCCAGCATATCAATGCGGATCGCCCGCTGACCCGCCGCGCGGTAGCCCGACATGGTATCCCAGCCTTCGGGCGCACCTTTATCGGATGGAATAGTGACCAGACCCGCAGGCGGGCTTTCGGGGAACACATCAAACCCCTTGGCCAATGACCACAAAACCAGCCGCAAACGGGTTGGCGCGGGTTTCAACAATAGCGGCATGAAAATCGTAAACTGGCCAAACCGGATCCCGTGTTTGCGCAGCTGCCCGCGCGCGTCCTGATCCAGATCTTTCACTTCAGCGGCCACGTCGGCGCGTGAAACGATGCCAAACCGTTCGACCATCTGAAAGGCAAAACCACGCGCCATCGGCATCAGTTCTTCGTCGCGCGAGAGGTTCAACAAAGGTTCAAACAGGGTCGCCACCTTGCGGTCAATGAAATGTTGCAGGCGGCGCTGCACTTTTTGCAACACATCCGGGCCGGCTTCGTCATCGACAAAGGCCACGACTTGAGGTTTGAGCGGATCATCCCCCTTGACCAGCTTGCCAATCGCCTGATCACCCCACATCAACCCGCCTTGTTCGGTGAAATCCATTTCGGTGTCGGGCGCGTTGTAAAACCGGTCGGCCCTGAGATGGAAATGCGGGGCAAGCGCGGCCACAGACGCCGCGCGCAAGGTTTTGGCCTCGTCCGCATTGTCGGTTTTGTCCTGCATAAAGCGGAACCCTTCCAAACGGCCAATGAGAGCCCCCTCAACCGTTACTTCACCTTTATCGTTCACGTCAGCCACAAGGCTCTCCTTTTGTTTCAATCGGCGCAGCAAAATGCTGGTGCGCCGGTCGACAAATCTTTGTGTCAGACGCTCATGCAAGGCATCCGACAGGCGGTCTTCTACATGACGTGTTGCATCACGCCAATAGGTTTCGTCATCAACCCAGCCTTTTCGCTGGGCAATATACGTCCATGTGCGAATATAAGCCAGACGTTTGGACAAGGTGTCAATGTCACCTTCTGTCCTATCCAGCCGTCGCACCTGTTTTGACAGGTAATCATCGGGAATGCGCCCATACGCCTGCAAATAGGCAAAAATCTGCCCTAATGTGTCGGCGTGTTCGGCGTGGCTGATACCCCTGAAATCCGGCACGCGGCACACATCCCACAGGCGTTTGACATCCTGCGGGCCGCCCAGTTTGGACATCACTTCATCTTGGGCCGCCAAAGTTTTCAGCACCATAAGATCATCGGCCTCGCGCGCGCGGGTCAGCCACATATCATCGGTGTGCTGTTCCAATGACCAGATCAACCGGTCAGCATTGCCAAATTCCAGCCGTGCATTGCGCCACAGCAGCTTTTTGATCGGGGCAAAGCGATTGTCGCAAATCGCCTCGGCCACCCCATCGTCCAGCAATGGCGCTTCGCCCGTCACCCCGAAGGTGCCGTTGGTCATGTAACGCCCCGCCCGTCCGGCAATTTGCGCCAGTTCATTGGCCTGCAAACACCGCATCCGCCGCCCGTCAAATTTGGTCAGCGAGGAAAACGCCACATGTTCGATATCAAGGTTCAACCCCATGCCAATCGCATCGGTGGCCACCAGATAATCCACATCGCCATTTTGATACATTTCCACCTGCGCATTGCGGGTGCGCGGCGATAACGCCCCCATCACCACCGCCGCGCCACCCTTTTGACGGCGCAACAATTCGGCAATGGCGTACACATTATCCACTGAAAATCCGACAATCGCGGAACGCGCCGGCATGCGGCTGATTTTCTTTGATCCGGTATATGTCAGTTCCGACAACCGGTCGCGGCGCACAAATTGCGCCTTGGGCACCAGTTCGGCAATGGCGCTGCGCATGGTATCGGCCCCCATAAACAGGGTTTCCGACAACCCGCGCGCCCGCAATAAACGATCGGTAAACACATGCCCGCGCTCGGGATCGGCGCAGAGCTGAATTTCATCAACCGCAACAAATTCCGCACCCAGGCCCTCGGGCATGGCTTCGACCGTGCAGACCCAGAACTGGGTGCGCGGCGGCACAATGCGCTCTTCTCCCGTGACCAGCGCCACCACAGACGGGCCACGCAGAGCAACGATTTTATCGTAAACCTCACGCGCCAACAGGCGCAACGGCAAACCAATGACACCACTGCGATGCCCCAACATCCGCTCAATCGCGTAATGGGTTTTTCCGGTGTTCGTCGGCCCAAGAACCGCCGTGATCCGTTGATCCAAGGCCATGTTGTGAATTCCTGTTTCCGACAGCCGGGCCTAAAGCCCATTCATCCCGCGCTTTGCTCTGTTTGCAAGATATATCAAGGGTTTGAGCCGCGCCGTCAACAGGGGTTTGTTTATGCGTTCTTTACAA
>CAMZKY010000187.1 GCA_947311455.1 uncultured Marinosulfonomonas sp.
CCAACGCCCTCTAAAAGTGTTGAAATATATGTCGCCCTATGACAAAATAATCGAGATATACAAAGAAAAAGCCGAGCTGTTTTGGTTTGATCCCACCCAGAAGATTGTGGGACTTAACAGATACCCATATAGAAACCGCCCCCCGCAAAGGGAGCGGATGATTAGCAGGCCATACTGTGTAAGTAGCTCATCCCAACGCGCTATCGCAACGCTCGCAAACTCCGTCATGCTCGTGGGTGCCAACATCTGGCGAAATCTTCCAACATCGCTGGCATTTTTCTCCGGTTGCTTTGGTAAATACCACGGCGACACCGCCGTCATCATCAGCTAATGTAAACGCGCCGTCTGGGGCTGGATCACCCGAAACAGAAATTGCCGAAGTGATACAAATATCAGCAAAATCAATATCTTGTAACAGATCACGCACCAAAGCATCCGCCACATAAACCACAGGTGCTGCCTCAAGCGAAGCCCCGATATTTTTGGCGGTACGCTCAATTTCAATCGCACCCGTTACAACACGACGCACCTTACGGATTGCGTCCCATTTTGCGGCCAATTCATCATTCTTCCAACCCTCTGGAGTCGTAGCAAAATCTTCCAGATGCACGGAAGCATCATCGCCGGGGTGGCGCTCCAGCCAAACTTCTTCCATCGTAAACGTCAAGATCGGAGCAAGCCACGTTGTCAGACGGCTGTGCAAAATATCCAGCATCGTAAGGGCGGCACGACGCGTTTTGCTATCCCCGTCACAATACAATGCATCTTTACGGACATCGAAATAATACGCCGACAAATCAAGTGTGGCGAAATCAAACAAAGCGCGGAACACTCCTTGGAAATCAAAGCGCGCATAGCCTTCACGCACCACAACATCCAGTTCGCTAAGGCGATGCAAAACCCAGCGTTCAAGCTCGGGCATATCTACTACATCCACATTGTTGGCACTATCATATCCGTTCAAGGCCCCCAGCATAAACCGCATGGTATTGCGCAAACGGCGATAACTATCGGCAACACCTTTCAAAATCTCAGGCCCTATCCGGTGATCGTTGGTATAATCTACCTGCGCCACCCACAGGCGCAGAATATCCGCGCCGTATTGCTTGGTTACTTCGGCAGGCACAATCGTATTACCGATGGATTTCGACATCTTCACGCCTTTACCGTCCAGAGTAAACGCATGGGTAATCACATTGCGATACGGCGCGCGACCATTGGTGCCACAGCTTTGCAATAGGGATGAGTGGAACCAGCCTCGATGCTGATCGGTACCTTCCAGATATACGTCCGCCATCCCGTCATCCGATCCGTCTTCGCGATCGCGCAACACAAATGCATGGGTTGATCCACTGTCAAACCACACATCCAGAATATCTGTGACCATCTGCCATTGATCGGCGCCATCCACCCCCTCAAGAAACCGTTCGCGCGCTCCATCCGCGAACCACGCATCTGCACCCTCAATTTTAAACACCTCGGCAATCCGCGCATTCACGGCTTCATCTCGCAGGATTTCAATTTGCCCTTCACCCGCATCACGGATAAAGCACGTTAAGGGAACGCCCCACGCCCGTTGGCGGGACATCACCCAATCAGGGCGGTTTTCAATCATTGAATACAAACGGTTGCGGCCTTTGGAAGGCGTCCAACCCACATTGTCAATTTCGGTCAGTGCCCGCTCACGGATGGTTTTCCCGTGCATATCCATACCGTCATTTAACACTTTGTCGATTTCAACAAACCATTGCGGCGTGTTGCGATAAATCACCGGTGCTTTGGAGCGCCACGAATGCGGATAAGAGTGTTTGATCTTGCCACGCGCCAACAATTTTCCGCTTTCGGCCAGCTTGTCGATCACAGCTTTATTGGCGTTGCCCTCTTTGCCGTTTGGCTTAAGGATCATTTTGCCACCAAAAAACGGCAGATCCTCGCGAAAACTGCCATCCTCCATCACGTTATAGGTAATGACTTCTTTCAGCATCCCCAAATCGCGATACAGCTCAAACTCGTCCATCCCGTGGCTAGGCGCACAATGCACAAACCCCGTACCATCTTCATCCGTCACAAACGGCGCGGGCCGGAAATCGCGCCGGGCATCCCATTCGCCGTTGCTGCCGTCCATTCCGTGCAACGGATGCGCCAACGATGTGCCCGACAAATCTCCTGCATCGGAAATTCGGGCAAACCCTTCAACACGGGCCTGATCCAAAACCCCTTGCGCCATTTTATCCGACAGGACCAACCGATCCCCCACCTGCACCCAGCTTTGCTCGGGCACATTGGTGATTTCGTAAACGCCATAAGAAATGTCTTCGGAATAAACCACCGCCTTGTTTGACGGAATCGTCCACGGCGTGGTTGTCCAGATCACTACATCCGCACCCTTCAGGGCCGGATTGGGGCTGTCCATGACCGGAAAACGCACCCAGATAGTAAAACTTTCCTTGTCGTGATATTCAACCTCGGCCTCGGCCAGTGCTGTCTTTTCAACCGGCGACCACATCACAGGTTTTGATCCGCGGTACAAGGAACCGTTCATTACAAATTTCATAAACTCTTCGGCAATGGTGGCCTCGGATGAATAGTTCATCGTTAGATAGGGCTCATCCCAGTTGCCTTGTACCCCCAAACGCTTAAATTCTTCACGCTGAATATCCACCCAACCTTCGGCAAATTTGCGGCATTCGCCGCGCAGCTCATTGATCGGCACATCGTCTTTGTTTTTTCCTTTATTGCGATACTGCTCTTCGATCTTCCACTCGATCGGCAAACCGTGGCAATCCCACCCTGGGATATAACGCGCATCGCGCCCCATCATCTGTTGACTGCGCACAACCATATCTTTCAAAATCTTGTTCAACGCATGGCCAATATGCAAATGGCCGTTGGCATAGGGCGGGCCATCATGCAGGGTAAACGGCTTACGCCCTTCAGCGCGTTCGCGCAGCTGGTCATAAACGCCAATGCGCGCCCAGCGTTCCAACCAGCTTGGTTCGCGTTTGGGCAGCCCCGCCCGCATCGGAAAGTCGGTTTTAGGCAGGTTCAGCGTGGGTTTGTAGTCAACAGGTTCGGCACACATAAGATGTATCCTTGGATCTAGGTCAATTCGGGGGGAGGCGGTGCGATCATATCATACACCTATCGTCCGGCGGCTCGTTATTGACACGGCGCCGGGGTGATAATTCGAATAGTAATCGCAAATATCTGACTCATACCGCCGCTTATAAGCCCCCGCCCCCCATTGAACAAGCACAGTTTACCTCTTCTTCTTTTCTTAAATATCCGCGCCGCAGGAAAATCCGAGGCCCTTGGGCCGAGACAACCAGCGGCGCACAGCGCCTCAGACTGCTGACAAAGTCCTCGCTTTATGCGGGGATTTTTGATTCAATGTGGTATGTTAAAGAAAGCTTCCCCCGTTCAGACCGAGCTTGAGATGGTCACGC
>CAMZKY010000188.1 GCA_947311455.1 uncultured Marinosulfonomonas sp.
GAGCCAGTCAAAGAAGGGTAATCAGTGGTATTTCGGGATAAAGACTCACATTGGTGTGGATGCCAAAAGTGGCCTCGTTCACACGGTGAAGACCACCACGGGCAAGGTGCATGACGCGAAACTGACCGACAATCTAATCCGGCAGGACGACACAATCATATTCGGCCCTTCTCGGGCATGCTATGCATACCCTGCCAGGCAGTGGACAAGGGCTATGTCAGCGACAAACGCAAGCAGGCGACCCGCGCGAAAAGGGGCCGTTTGGACGGTAAAAGACAAGCGCAAACCGGGGCGGGTTTTGTCAACCTCGCAAAAGAAGCGCAACAAGAAATACGGCGTCGTGCGGGCCAAAGTCGATCACGTGTTCCGTGTCATCAAATGCCAGTTCGGCTATCGCAAAGTCCGTTATCGGGGGCTGATGAAAAACTAGGCGCAGGTGTTCAGCCTGATGGCGCTGGCCAACCTCTACCTCGCGCGACGATGCTTAAGGGGGAGTCTGCCTGAAAACAGGGGAGCGGGGTAGAACAGTCGCGAAAGCGACCACAAAAAGGCTGGTGTCGTAAATTCGAGCGGCGATCGGCATTCTATACGCAGCAAAGTCCCCGTTGTTCAGACTTTCCTTAGGTAAGGCCTAACGTAGTTTGTGTTGGTCCGGATGTAAGGTTGAACCTAGAATGTGATCGGCGCCTTGCACCACATGGCTGGCATTTCCTACGATTAGCGGGTCAGGTTGGCCGACTATTTCCACATCCTTTTCGGGATAATCCAATGTGGACAAAAAATGCCGCATGCAATTCAAGCGCGCTCGCTTTTTATCGTTGGATTTAATGATCGTCCAAGGCGCATCGGCTGTATCTGTATAGAAGAACATTGCCTCTTTGGCTTCGGTGTAATCATCCCATTTAGAAAGCGATGCAACATCAACGGGCGACAATTTCCATCGCTTTAACGGATCGCCTTTACGGCTGTCGAAACGGCGTTTTTGTTCCTCTTGAGTGACCGAGAACCAGTATTTATAAAGGTGAATTCCTGAACGCACCATCATCCGTTCCATTTCCGGCGTTTGGCGCATGAATTCAAGATATTCAGAAGGCGAGCAAAACCCCATAACACGCTCAACACCAGCACGGTTATACCAAGATCGATCATAGAAAACCATTTCGCCCGATGTGGGAAGCTGCTGGATATAGCGTTGATAAAACCACTGACCGCGCTCGGTGTCTGTTGGCTTGTTCAATGCCACAACCCGTGCTTCACGTGGGTTCAAGTGCTCCATAAACCGCTTGATCGTGCCGCCTTTACCAGCCGCGTCTCGTCCTTCGAATAGGAGCACAAATTTCTGGCCAGTCTCCGCAACCCATTTTTGAACTTTAAGCAATTCAGCCTGTATCTGGGCCTTTTCCTGTTCGTATTGCTTTTTCTTCATTTTAGTGTCGTATGGAAACTTGCTGGTTTCGAATACATGTCGAATTTTATCGGCTGCCACTGTTGGAAAACTTTGGTTTGGTTTCGATGCTTCCGATGGCGATTTGGGCGGAGTTTTTCTGGCTGTTGTCATAAACGTTTCCTTTTAAATTCTTGGCTAAATATGTAACAGAAAATCAATTGATCGGCTTTGATTTCGATCAATAGTTTTTGTGAGTTTCCATTCCATAGTACTGGCTTTGGAGAACGATTGCACCGCGTTTTCTAGTGTGTGTTTTTCATGTGTAAAGCATGCGTTAAGCGGGTGTGCAAATGTGCTGAAAACGATGGGCACGCTAGAAAAACCTGTTATTGCCAATTTTTCAACTTTTCGATGAAATGCATCGTGAACCAAATCTTGCCATTGAGTTTGCGTCACGGATGCTTATCTTTAAATTGAATGAAAAAGGGATTTTATGTGCGATTTTCAGATTTAGCGAATGGTCTAACCGGTGGTTTTGTCGGGAGCGAGGAAACAATCAGGTTAGGCGTAACGGGCCTTAGCCGTGCGGGCAAAACTGTGTTTATCACATCCCTGGTGGCGAACCTCTTGGATCGCGGGCGAATGCCGCAATTGGTGGGGGCGGCAACAGGCAGTATTCAAGCGGTTTATTTGCAACCTCAGCCAGACGATACCATGGCGCGTTTCGAATATGAGCGTCATTTTGGCGCTTTTACGTCTGATCCCCCGCGCTGGCCGAAAAGCACCCGCGCCGTGTCGCAGTTGCGCTTGTCGATCAAAGTGCAACCTGCGGGATTTCTAGGTGGGTTTTCCGGCCCGCGCACTGTGCATCTGGATATTGTCGATTATCCCGGAGAGTGGTTGCTGGATTTGGCTTTGCTGAACAAATCCTATGGCGATTGGGCGTTGGAGGCACTGGATCGGCTGGCAGATCATGACTGTGCTAAAACCTATCTGAAAATGCTGGATTCGGTGGATGGATCGGCAAAACTGGATGAAACGCAAATTCAAGATTTGGCCCAAAGCTTTACCGCCTATCTGCAAGCCGCCGAAGAAAAAGGCTTTGCCGATTGTACCCCGGGTCGTTTTTTGTTGCCCGGTGAATTGGCGGGCTCGCCGGTGCTAACCTTTGCGCCAATTCGTGGAAGTAGCGGAAAACGTGGCAGTTTGCTGCGTGAAATGGAACGTCGATACGAGGCGTACAAAAGCAAAGTGGTAAAACCGTTTTTCCGCGACCACTTTGCCAAAATTGATCGTCAGGTGGTGTTGGTGGATGTGTTGGGGGCGATTCATAAAGGCCCGCGCGCGGTTGAAGATTTACGCCGCACCATGGCCGAAATTCTAAGCGCATTTAAACCCGGGGTGAACAGTTTTCTAGCGTCCCTATTTGGGGTGCGTCGGGTTGAGCGAATTTTATTTTCCGCCACTAAAGCTGATCATTTGCATCACCGTCAACACCCGCGCCTGACCTCGATTATCGAGGCTATGCTGCGCGAGGCCAAAGACCGCGCCGAATTTTCAGGCGCGGCTACGGTGGGGATGTCGATCGCCGCATTGCGCACCACGGTTGAGGAAACGTTGGAGCATGAGGGCAAGACGCTGGATTGTGTACGCGGGGTGCTGCAAGACACCGGCAAACAGGCGGCTTTTTACCCGGGTGAGCTGCCGGATGACCCGTTTTCATTGCTAGGACCAGCACGGGATGGTGCGCGCGCTTGGCTTGATGCTGATTATCAAGTGATGTCCTTTGTGCCGACAAAAATGCGCCTGAAACCCGGCGATGGCCCACCGCATATACGCATGGACAAAGCCACAGAATTTTTGATCGGAGATCGTTTGCGATGAGCAAAGTAAATAAAGGTGCATCTGACGGTCCAGTTTTGATCGATTTGGAGCAATCCATACCCGCCGCCACCCCGTCCGAAGTGGCACCCGTGCCGGAAGCACGCCCACAAGCCATGCAGATTATTGCGCAGATTGCCGCCAAACCACCATCGCGCTTGGCCCGTTGGTTCTGGTCATTACTAGGGGCATTGCTGGTGTTTATGCTGTCAGTTGCGGCATGGGATTTTGTTATGGGAATGCTGGCACGCAATCCGGTACTGGGCGGGATTGCAAGCATATTGGCCGGATTGTTTGTATTGGTTCTGTTGATATTGGCGATCCGCGAATGGCGTGGGTTTACGCGTTTGAAACGGTTGGACCATTTGCAGAGATCGGCGAAAATTGCGCAAAATCGAGGTGATCTGGATGGAGCAAAGCGCGTGACGGATCAGGTTTTAGCACTCTATGAAGGGCGCGACGATGTTCAGTGGGGGCGTCGAAATTTCAACGAACGAAAAGCTGATGTCTTTGACGCCGATGGTTTATTGGGATTGGCCGAAGCTGAATTGATGACGCCCCTTGATGGCGCAGCGATCAAGGAAATAGAGGCTGCTGCGCGTTCCGTTGCAGCCACCACAGCGCTTGTGCCTTTGGCACTTGCCGATGTGGTTGTGGCGTTGACTGTTAATCTGCGGATGATCCGACGTATTGCCGAGATTTATGGCGGACGCTCGGGATGGCTCGGAAATTGGCGGTTAACCCGCTCCGTGTTAACGCATTTGGTGGCCACGGGGGCTGTTTCTGTTGGGGATGATCTGATTCATTCCGTTGCGGGGGGCGGTGTGTTATCAAAAATTTCGCGCCGGTTTGGTGAGGGGATTATCAACGGGGCATTAACCGCGCGGGTTGGGGGGGCTGCACTTGAGGTTTGTCGCCCATTGCCATTTGTAGCCACGCCGCGCCCTTCGGTTACCATGCTGGTGCAAAAGGCCCTAACAGGATTGTTCAGCCGGTCGTAATGGTTGTTTAATGTGGGGAGTTTTGGGAGGTTAACGATTCTATAATTCCGGAATAATGGAATCGTTTTGGGCTGTATATTCGCTGCTTATACAGGTTGCTTTAAATAGAGCTTGGCTGCCGCACATACCACATCCGTTAAAGGGCGTAACGCATTGGCAGTGACACGATTAAATTGCCAAAACAGCGGCACATCGTAGACGGGATTGTCGCTCAATGTTACCAATTCACCGGATGCAATTTTGTCATGCACCAAACAAGCAGGGTTTAACCCCCAGCCAACCCCCTGACTGGCGGCATCAACAAAGCCGCGTGTGGTTGGTAGGTAGTGCACCGGAGGTGAAACCGGTTTCCCGAATGTGCTGCGCAACCAGAGATTTTGTGAATCGTCCTTGCGATTAAACATCAACATCGGTGCGGCTTTAGCAGCGTTGAGTGTAAATCCGCCATCAAAGTATTTGGCCTGGAAACCCGGGCTGGCCGTCGCAAGGTATCGCAAAGATCCAAGAGGGATGATATCGCAGCCTTGTACGGCGGTGGCATGCGCGGTTATGGCGGCAAGGACTTCGCCGCGCCGTAGCCAATCGGCGCTGAAATCTTGATCGTCTGTTTTGATATCAAACAAAAAATCGGGAGATTTGGCAATAGCATGAATAAACCACGTATCCAAACTGTCGGCGTTTACCACAATGCGAATGGGTGTGGTATGGGTGGGAACCAATCCGGCCATTTCGTGCGAAAGAGTGTGTTCAAGTAATGCGACCTCATCTGCATGTCGGCAAAGGCGGCGGCCCGCCGTGGTGGCAACCGATGGTGTTGAGCGGATAACAAGTGTGGTGCCTAAATGATCCTCTAGCGATTTAATCCGTTGGGAAATGGCCGAAGGCGTGACATGCAAATCGATTGCTGCGGTTTCAAAGCTGCCGTTTCGGATGACGGCCCTAAGCGCGTTGAGTTGATTATAATCAATCATGAGCATAACTAATCCAAAAATAGGAAAATTAATTATACTAATTTAGTGCAACACGGTAAAGGCAGTCAAGACAGGAGAGAAATATGCAAACCGTTATCGCAGGATTTATCCTAAGCTTTAGTCTAATCCTTGCGATTGGGGCGCAGAACGCGTTTGTGCTGCGGCAAGGTCTGCGCCGTGAGCATGTATTTTTGGTATGTCTGATCAGCAGCCTGTCGGATGCCATTTTGATTTTGATCGGGGTGAGCAGCTTTGAAGTGGTCTCACAGCTGATCCCGTGGCTAGCGCCGGCGTTTGTTTGTGCCGGAGCGGCGTTCTTGTTTTGGTATGGTTGGCAAAATTTCCACGCCATGTGGCGGGGTGGTGCAGTGCTGGAAGCTGCGGCCGTGAAGGTGAACACCATCAAGAAAACGGTGCTTACCTGTTTGGCGATGACATGGCTTAATCCGCATGCCTATCTGGATACGGTGATTTTGGTGGGATCGGTTTCTACAAAATACACTGATCAAGTTGCTTTTGGGATCGGAGCGACAATCGGCTCGTTTACCTTCTTTTTTGCCCTTGGTTATGGCGCACGTTTTTTAACGCCACTTTTTTCAAAACCCGTTGCGTGGCGCATCCTTGACGGGATTGTCGCAACAACAATGTGGATCATCGCATTAACTTTGATTTTCAGGTAAAGGCTTGCGTTTGGTAGATAGGTCGTATTCATTGCCCTAATGGCAGACGTACTAATTATTCCCCACGCCAATCGCCCCCTGTGGGGGGTGATCTGGATGATTGTTACAGGGCTGTTGTTTGTTCTTGTCACAGCAATTGTAAAGTTTGTAGGGGGCGGTGTGCCACCGGCTGAAAGCGCGTTTTTGCGGTATCTAATGGGTTCGATATTCCTAATCCCGATGATCCGCCCTGTGATTTCTGCAAAACTAACCAAACGACAGTTTGCATTGTTTGGGTTGCGCGGATTTGTTCATGCGATCGGGGTTACGTTGTGGTTTTTTGCCATGACGCAAATTCCAATCGCGGATGTTACGGCAATGAATTACATGTCGCCTATCTATGTTTCTATTGGAGCGGCTTTGTTTTTGGGTGAAAAGCTGGCTTTCCGGCGGATAGCCGCAATTGGCGTGGCGTTGATTGGAGCATTGATCATCTTGCGTCCGGGGTTTAGAGACGTATCCATTGGTCATATCGCGATGCTTTTTACCGCCGTTCTATTTGCTGTTTCTTATCTGGTGGCCAAAAAAATGTCGGGTGAAGTTAGCCCCACAGTAGTGGTTGCGATGTTGTCAATTGTGGTGCCCATCGGGCTTGCACCCATGGCATACGCACAATGGATTACACCAACTTTAGAACAACTTGGTTGGTTGTTTCTTGTCGCAATTTTTGCCACGGCTGGCCATTTCACTATGACATTTGCATTTCGTGCAGCCCCCTTGACGGTGACGCAACCGGTGACGTTTTTGCAGCTGGTTTGGGCGACCACACTGGGGGCGGTGATGTTTGCTGAACCTGTTGATGGCGGGGTTGTGTTTGGGGGGGGGATTATCATGGCGTCGGTTAGCTTTATCACGTGGCGCGAATCTGTGGCCAAAAGGCAGGTTAAATCCAGTTAAATCGAGGCCCTTCGGGCCTCAGACCACTGACCACTGACAAACCCCGTCATTTTTTGGCGGGGTTTTCTATTGTTGATGTTTTTGGCCGTTGTATTGAGGTCAAGTGGGGGCTTTCCCCCTCATATGTGGGGGATTTGGCTTGGGTTTGTCATCGTCATCGCGATTTTCTTGATGTTTTGGGCGGTTGCGGCGAGCAAAGCCTGCCATCTGACCCCGGTCAGGCCTCGGTAGCGGGCGTATCGGTGGCCGAAGAGC
>CAMZKY010000189.1 GCA_947311455.1 uncultured Marinosulfonomonas sp.
GACCAAAAATATCAGCGCAATTTCCAAAGCGATGATGAAACTGGCGCAAGGGGATCGCAGTGTGGAATTGCGCAAAAAACCGACATCGAATGACGAGATCGGTAGATTGTTGCAATCGTTCCGGGTTTTTCGCGCCAACGCTTTGCGGCTAGATCGCTCTCACACACAGTTGCATCAAAAAAACGTGCTGTTTGAAAAAATCTTCGCCAACATTTCCGACGGTGTTATGATCACAAGTGAAACGGGGCATTTGACTGGTATCAACCCGAATGTGGCGCAAGTCTTGCGTATTGAAGACGCCGCGATAGAAGGGCGCACCGATATCAATCAGCTTTTTGCCCAAACAGGTTTTGCTGCGCAGGTTCAAGCTGCGGGCATAGATGAAAATTTTCGGGGCCTTACGGAAATCCAGAATTCTGATGGTCTTACCCTCGAAATCCGCTGTAGTCGATTGCCCGATGGGGGCGGTATCTGGCTGATTTCCGACATCACCGAACGGCGCGAGATGGAAAATCGTTTGCGCCAAATCCGACAAATCGAAAAACTGGGTAAAGTCACTGGTGAGGTGGCGCATGATTTTGGGAATATAATGTCTACAATTACATCCAATCTGCACATGATTGAAAATGGCAGTCAGCAAGTGGATCAAGAAACGCTTTTGCGCCGTATTGGAAATGCAACGGATATAGGCACATCACTTACGCAGCGTTTATTAGCTTTTGCGCGCAAGCAGCGGTTGGAACCCGAAGAAGTCGAGCTAAATACGCTGGTTGAAGGTTTGGTGGATCTGGTAGGGATAGGGCTTAAAGAAGGGGTTAATTTAACCACCGAATTGTTGGATGTGCCCATATTGGTTAAAGTTGATCCGGGGCAGTTGGAAAGTGCGATCTTGAATCTTTGCCTGAACGCCAATCAAGCGATCGAAGGAGAAGGCGAGATTTGTATTTCTGTTCGTTCAAAAGACGATAGCACAGCAATAATAGAAGTGCGCGACGAGGGGCATGGCATGGATGAAAATACGGTTTCATGCGCGCTTGAACCATTTTTCACCGCTCGCCGTGATGGCAAAGGCACAGGCCTTGGGCTATCGATGGTTTACGGTTTCATCAAACAAACTGGCGGAGATGTTCAAATCGAAAGCGCCCTGGATAAGGGCACAACAATCACATTGTGCCTTCCTGTTTTTGACCCAGCCAAAGAACAATCGCTTGAGCCAGTCGGAGAAAATAAAACGATTATGTTGGTTGAGGATGATCACATCGCGTTAGCAACCACTGGCACATTGTTAAGAACGTTGGGATTTGACGTACTGGAATTCGACAATTTTGGCGACGCTCAGAAAGCTATGAAAAACAAGGTGGGCATTGATGCATTGTTAACAGATTTGCATCTGGATATGGGGCAGTCCGGCTGGGATTTGGCGCGTCAATGTTTGGCAAATTATCACGATGTAAATATCATTGTAGCATCGGGAAGATTGCCGGATATGCATCCGTTTTCGAATAAAAAAGAGAAACGTGTGACGTGTTTAGCCAAGCCGCTAACCGCGCAGGGCGTTATTACAGCATTGAAAGAAAAACAGGATTTGGGTTTGGTGGTTTGATAGAGGTGGCCCTAGTTTCTTGACCTGTTAGCGACCAGTTTGAGATGGATCAGGTTTTCATTTGGGCCGCCAATCTCATCGGTTCTATTTTTCTTTCATAGACTTCATTCGGCGTCAATATTCCATGGGTCGAATGCGGGCGTTCGGCGTTATAGTATGTCATCCATTTTCCAATCCCAGTGCGTGCCTGAGAGCCCGTTTTAACTGCATTAAGGTAAATGCATTCATATTTCAGAGAACGCCAAAGCCGTTCAATCATCCGGTTATTGCCCCCCTGTAAGCGATGAAATAGCCGATAATGCCACCGCCAATGATCAGGTGCTTTGCTTGAAATCCGCCATATTTACCCCAGAATTTTCAATAATTCAGCATGCAGTTCGGGGGTGGCCGCACTAACCACGCGCCCGTCGGATTCAAGCGTAAGGGCCTTACCCTCCCAATCCGTAATTACCCCGCCAGCCGGTTCAATGACGCCGGTGAGCGCAAGATAATCATAGGGTTTCAAATCGTAATCTACGCAGGCATCCACATGACCGGAGGCCACCAAGGCATGGGGGTAACAATCATAATTTAGCCGCCGCTCGGCCCCGGATTTACATAAGGTTTTGAAAATTTCGGGTTCCTCGGACACCAGTTTGTCGCCTTCGTTTATGTAAAGAATTGCATCAGATAGTTTTGTAACATCAGAGGTGTGAATTGCTGTTGTTCCATTTAAAAATGCCCCTTCGTTCGAGCCGCTGTAAACCTCATCCAGTTCCGGCATGCGAATGATTCCCAATACAGGTTTGTTGTCTTTCAGTAGGGCGATAAGCATTCCGTAAAGCGGCAATCCGGAAATAAATGAACGGGTTCCATCGATGGGATCAATGATCCAGTGATAGCGGCTGTCTTTGGTGGATTGCCCGAACTCTTCGCCCAGAATTGAATGATCGGGGTAGTGTTTTTCCAGTTCATTGCGAATGAATTCTTCTGTTTGCTTGTCGGCAATGGTGACTGGGCTTGCATCCCCTTTGTCTTCAATTTCAAGGGTTTGGCGAAAATACTGGCGCGGGATTTTTGCGGCCTCTTCAGTGATGTTCAGGATGGTTTTTAGGTAATCGTTCATTTTATAGCCTATTTGCCGGACTGTCAGACAGCGTTACAGAGATTTTATTTTGCACGAGAAACTCGGCAATATTCGAAGGCGGGGGTTTGTCGGTAATCAACATATCGATTGCAGATTGATTGGATAGAATAACTGGTGCGCGGCGTCCGAATTTCTGACTATCGGCCAGAACAATACGCGTTTGTCCTGATTGTGCTGCTTCTTTGGAGAGGTCGGATTCTTGTATGTCGTGCAACATAAATCCATGATCGGCACTTAATGCCGCTGTCGATAAAATGGCGTATTGCAGGGTAAACCGTTTGATAAAAGCAATTGCATCGGCCCCGAACGCACCGCCATCTCGGGTGCGTAATTCACCCGCAGCAAAAAAAACGCGATTGTTGTTTCGGGTCGCAAGCGTAGAGGCAACATGCAGCGAATTTGTGACAATATATAAATTGCGGTGGTTTTTCAGTGAATTGGCCGCAATTGCCGTTGTCGATCCGATATCCAGAAACAGGGAATCGCCATCAGAAATCAGTTCAGCCAGTTTGGCGCCAATCCGGTGTTTTGCGGCAGTATTTTCGTCCAGTCGGGTTTGAAAAGGGGGTTCCGTCAGAGTGATATTTTCGGCCAGAATAACACCCCCATGCACTTTGCGCACCTGATCTTTGGTTTGCAGGGATTTGATATTGCGCCGCACGGTTTCATCCGAAACCCCAAGGCGGCGCGCCAAAAAACCGATCCGGCATGATCCACCTGCTAGCCGGATTTCGCGCAGGATTTCCTGTTCTCTTTGATTGGTTGTCAGGCCGGGGGAATTCATTTTGGTGATACCAGAATCGCTATTGATTTTCTGCACGCTAGATTTAAAAGGATTAAAAGCCAACAGAAAACCAAATAAACCCACAGAAAGTGCGAAAATTAGTGGCTGGGTTTGGGAATCACCACAGGTTATCCTCAAGGCGGGGAGAATCCCGTCACCGGCACGGGAGGTGATGAATGCGGTGTATAGTAAAATCAGCTCTTTTGGGGCTTGCAGCAACAACGTTTGCAGCGGGAACATCATGCGCTGAAATCGACATTGCATGATTGGTCGGGTCAGTTGATCAATACCCAGATTATGGGCGCGGTTCTAGAAGAGGCGGGATATAATGTTGAGTATGTTCAAGCCGATTATATTGCACTGTTTGCCGAACTGGAATCTGCCTATCAACGGAATGCACCGATTGTATTGTGGCTGTATGTGCCACATTGGGCCCCCGCAAAATATGAGGGTGAACAACTGGTCCGAAATCTTGCGAC
>CAMZKY010000190.1 GCA_947311455.1 uncultured Marinosulfonomonas sp.
CGGTGATCAGCTCGGTGACAGGGTGTTCCACCTGCAAGCGGGTGTTCATTTCAAGGAAGTAAAAATTGCGGTCGCCATCAACGATAAATTCAACCGTGCCCGCACTGGTATATCCCACAGCTTGCGCCAAGGCACAGGCCTGCTTGCCCATTTTCTTGCGGGTTTTTTCATCCAGAAACGGGCTTGGCGCTTCTTCGATCACTTTTTGTTGGCGACGCTGGATCGAACACTCGCGCTCACCCAGATAAATGCAATTTCCGTGACTATCGGCAAGAACCTGAATTTCGATGTGACGCGGTTGGGTGATGAATTTTTCAATGAAAATTCGGTCATCCCCAAAGCTGCTGGCCGCCTCGTTTTTGGAGCTTTGAAACCCTTCGCGCGCCTCATCATCATTCCACGCAATGCGCATGCCTTTGCCACCGCCACCGGCCGAGGCCTTAAGCATCACCGGATAGCCGATTTCTTTGCTGATTTTCACAGCTTCGTCGGCATCTTCAATCAATCCCATATGGCCCGGCACCGTGGCAACACCGGCCTCGATGGCGATCTTTTTACTGGTAATTTTATCACCCATGCTTTCAATTGCGCCCGCAGGTGGCCCGATAAACACCACACCTTCGCGCGCCAAGGCTTCGGCGAATTTTTTATTTTCCGACAAGAAACCATACCCGGGATGCACCGCTTCGGCCCCTGTTTGGCGAATGGCATTCATGACCTTTTCAATCACGATATAGGATTGATTGGCAGGAGGCGGGCCAATGTTCACGGCCTCGTCCGCCATTTTGACATGCAGCGCGTTTTTATCTGCGTCGGAATAGATCGCGACAGTTTTGATACCCATTTTTTGGGCCGATTTAATCACACGGCAGGCAATTTCGCCTCGATTGGCAATCAGGATCTTTTTGAACATATTAGTCCCTTTCAAACGCAGAAATTCGGGCCGCGACCCGTTAATTTAGCAACAAAAAACCACCGCCGCCCACAGGCCGCGATGGTTTGATTCAGGTTTTGATTTCGTGTGGCGGCTTTAGCGGCAAACGCCTGCATCATCACAAAGCGCACCCGCGCCCGCGCCAATTGCCGCCCCTGTAATAACATTGCCATTGGTCGCTTTTGCCGTGACAGCACCAACAAAGGCACCTGCCGCAGCGCGTTGCACGTCATTGTCAAGACACCCCGCAAGAGGGATCGATAGAAGGGCCGCAAGGGCCAATTGTTTAAGTTGCATGTTTTTCTGCCTCTGGTTTTGGTTATTTTTATAGATGCAGAATATAGCAGGTTATCGCTGGTTTGAGAATCC
Organism: uncultured Marinosulfonomonas sp.; assembly: GCA_947311455.1. Lineage (GTDB taxonomy): Bacteria > Pseudomonadota > Alphaproteobacteria > Rhodobacterales > Rhodobacteraceae > Profundibacter. The sequence goes on from CAMZKY010000190.1 coordinate 1,304, forward strand.
CCATTACGAGGAACCATAGCATTTTGCGCCATTATTCGCCGAGTTCCCGATAAAAAAAGCGATCCGGCCAAGAAATGGCCGAACCGCCTAGAAGGGGAAGGGTAACAGTGTTGACTATTACAGGCTGGCACCCTGCTGGAGGTTTCAGCCGTGGTTAAATTCTTGTGCGAAACGTCGTCTAATAGAAATACCAATTCGGTATTCCCTGTATAATTGGCCATTTCTCGCCCAAACTTAATCACAACTGGCAAATTCACGCCGAAAAACCCTCTTCAAACACGTCAGGAAAATTCACGCGGGCAATTTTTTCGTTGATTTGTAGCAGCGCGTCATAACTTTGCGGATCAAACGGATCTTCGGCAGGGATCACCTCGCGCTCAAACAGCCACGACAGGCGGCCAGCATCCAGATTGCCACGCTCAAACGGTTGATCGCCAAATTGCGCCCATAACGCCGCCATAAATCCGGCATCGGCGCGTTTATCGGCCGGACGGCGATCGGCAAAGCGTTCGCGCCGAATGATTTCTGTTACGCCTTTTTTGTTCGGGCGCCGGATGACAAATTGGAAATCGGTGCCGCGAAGACGGCCAGGGAAACCGCGATGCTTTAGCATGGTTTACCTCCTATGAATGAGGAAACGCTAAATATATCAAGCAATTTCGTGTGAGTAAGGACGGGCTTTATGGCCCGCCCTAGTGATCTTTTAGTATTTGGTAAGAACCGGCTCGGCAACGATGGGTTGTTCAACAAAAACAACGTCATCTGGTGCTTTTTGCGAACATGCGCCAACCACGGTGATAAGGCCCAGGGCCAGAACTGCAAGGATGCTCTTAGACATCTTAGTCTCCTACAAAGTGTACGGGATGTAACAGCGCGAAATTGCACAGCCCAACCCGAAAACGAAATACAGCTACCTTGGGGGTAACTATGTGGAAAACTAGGGGAAAACCTGTGGAAAATATACGGTTTGGTTTCCAAACTTTTGGGTTGTGATGCACTTGCATCAACTCCGAACCCAGATGAAGGGTGACCCGCAACATATTGTGGTTGCATCAAAATCCCTCCCAAATGCAGATATCGTTTTCAGGGGTGAACGCATCAATAAACTGGGTTGCCTCGGGGGTTGGCTTGCCAAATTCCACCGCAATATCAGACAGTGAAATGATGATCCGGTCGGCCACACGCCCCTGCTCCTTTAGCGCCGGAATGGCCGAGGTTTCGCACAAGGCCTGCAAATCCGGTTCGGCCTTGTTGAAATCCACCGTACCACCATCACGGGAAATCCCGGGGGCAATATAGCGGAACCGATAGATGTTTTTACCCTCGTCCTGTTCCCAGATTACATCGTGAAATTCAACAGCTTGGCCAGACGGCACAGGGATGGGTTGCGCCACCGCAGGCACTGCGAAAACACAAAGAAGAAAGGAAAAAGCACCCGGTTTCATGGTTAGCTTTCAACTTTTTTCAAAAGCAAGCGTTCGACTTTGTCCGCAGAATTAAGGTGCTCTTCCATGACAAGACCAAAGCCTTCCAAATCTTTGCGTTGCTTGCTGGCGGTTGCTTCTCGTAGATCAACAATCACATGACCACCATCCGACACACACTCGGTAAAATACGTCCCGTATAAGGAAACCGGATAATGAAACCCGCAAGACAAAAAGCTGGCCACCAAATCGGCCTGGCCTGACTGAACCGGATCTTCTTTTTCCGGGTTCAAAGTGCGCACATTTTTCTTGGGAATTTTATTGGCCAGTAACATTTCTTTGGCTTTCTCCAAAGAAGAATAGGCCGCGCCTTCTTTCTTAAAGCCGAAGTGGCGCCGCTCATTGCTTTCCAGATCAATCAACAGCATTTTTGCACCGCTATCACGCGCTAGAAACAAATCAAAAAACGCATACCCACAGCCGATATCAACAATTGATTTTGGCGCAAGCCTTTTTAGCAATGGGGCCAAATCCTGATATTCTTCGTGGATTACAGCCGCCGTGCGATAGGCAATTTCATCACCCAAACGATCAACTTGCGCAAAAATTGCGGTATCGTCGCCATTGTTCCAATCGCGAATAACCCGACCTGATCGTGGCAGATCATATAAGATTTCGGATCGCTGCAGGATCATATTAACCAAATCCTGTCGATCAAACATTGATAAATCAAGCGCCCGAATGGCAGGTTTTTCAACCTCCGTCGCAATATCAACTTTCAAGTCCATTTTTACCTCTCCTGTTTTATAACGGTATATTTCCGTGTTTCTTCCACGGATTTTTCAAATTTTTGCCGCGCAGGCTGGCAAAGGCCCGACACACTCTTTTGCGGGTGGCGCTTGGCATGATCACCTCGTCAATAAATCCGCGTTCCGCCGCCACAAACGGATTGGCGAAACGATCTTCGTAATTGGCGGCATGTTCGGCAATTTTTTCAGCGTCGCCAATATCTCCGCGATGGATGATTTCCGTGGCCCCCTTGGCCCCCATCACCGCGATTTCGGCGGTGGGCCACGCATAGTTGAAATCACCGCGCAGGTGTTTTGAGGCCATCACATCATAAGCCCCGCCATAGGCCTTGCGGGTGATCAACGTCACCTTAGGCACGGTTGCCTCACCATAGGCAAACAGCAATTTCGCCCCGTGTTTGATCACCCCGCCATATTCCTGCGCGGTGCCGGGCAAAAATCCGGGCACATCGACCAAGGTTAAAATCGGGATTTCAAACGCATCACAAAACCGCACAAACCGCGCCGCCTTGCGCGAGCTGTCAATATCAAGACACCCCGCCAAAACCATCGGCTGATTGGCCACTACCCCCACGGTTGATCCTTCAAGACGGATAAACCCGGTCAGGATATTTTTGGCGTATTCCTGTTGGATTTCATAAAAATCACCCTCGTCTGCCAATTTCAAAATCAGCTCTTTCATATCATAGGGGCTGTTTGGATTATCGGGGATCAGGGTATCAAGGCTGGTTTCAATGCGGTTCTGACTATCAAAAAACGGGCGCACCGGCACTTTTGATCTGTTGTTCAGCGGCAGAAAATCGACCAATCGGCGCACCTCGGACAAGGCTTCGACATCGTTTTCAAAGGCCCCATCCACAACGCCTGATTTCTTGGCATGGGTGCTGGCCCCGCCCAGTTCTTCGGCGGTGACAATTTCGTTGGTCACGGTTTTCACCACATCCGGCCCCGTCACAAACATATAAGACGTGTCTTTGACCATAAAAATAAAATCGGTGATCGCCGGTGAATACACCGCCCCGCCCGCACATGGCCCCATGATCACACTGATTTGCGGCACCACACCCGATGCGGTGATGTTGCGCTGGAACACTTCTGCATAACCGGCAAGCGCGGCAACCCCTTCCTGAATACGCGCGCCGCCGCTGTCGTTAATGCCAATGACTGGCGCCCCGTTTTGCAAGGCCATGTCCATGATTTTGCAAATCTTTTGCGCGTGGGTTTCCGACAATGATCCGCCAAACACGGTGAAATCCTGTGAATACACATAAACCATCCGCCCGTTGATCGTGCCCCATCCGGTAATCACCCCGTCCCCGGCAGGGCGTTGTTTTTCCATACCAAAATCGGTGCAGCGATGGGCGACAAACATATCGAATTCTTCGAAAGAGTCTTCATCCAGCAAAAGTTCGATCCGTTCGCGCGCGGTCAGCTTGCCTTTGGCGTGCTGCGCCTCGATCCGGCGTTCGCCGCCGCCTTGCCGGGCCTGTTCGCGGCGTTCTTCCAACTCTTGCAGAATATCTTTCATCGTAAACTCCCCTTCGTATTTCCGACAGACTACTCGGAACGCACCACAGACAAAAGCACTTTCCCGAATATTTGCAAATATAGAAACAGCGCTATCAGGCAAACTGCAAATCTGTTAATATATGCGTGCAGATTTGCACGGCATAGCCGCCGTCTATGCACATGGACATTCCCGATCCATCGCGGTAGCGATGGTAAATGACCCAGAAATCACGATATCTTGATCCGGCCTCGCCGCCGCATATTTCAACGCTTATTCTATTGGCGGGGGTTTCAGCCCTGACCATGAACATATTCCTGCCGTCGCTTCCGGCAATGGCCCTGTATTTCAATGTCGAATACAGGGTGATGCAGTTGTCTGTGGCTCTGTATCTGGCCGTTAGTGGCGTGCTTCAAATCCTTGTCGGACCAATATCCGATCGCTTTGGCCGCCGCCCTGTTTTGCTGGTGGCGATTATCCTGTTTTTACTGGCCACTTTGGGGTGTATATTCGCCCCCAATGCACAGATTTTTCTGGTGTTTCGCATGGCCCAAGCCATCATCGCCACCGCCATGGCCCTAAGCCGCGCGGTGGTGCGGGATATGGTGCCCGGCGCGCAGGCTGCCTCGATGATCGGCTATGTAACGATGGGCATGGCTTTGGTCCCGATGGTTGGCCCGTTCTTTGGTGGCATACTGGAATCGTTCTTTGGCTGGCAGGCCAATTTCTGGCTGTTGTTCCTGTTCGGGGCCGCGTTGCTGTGGATCACATGGCGCGATCTGGGGGAAACCTTGCAAACACCCTCAAACAGCATGATGGCGCAAATCAGCGCCTATCCCGAATTGTTAAAATCCCGCCGGTTCTGGGGATATTGCCTAACGGCGGCCTTTTCGGCGGGGGCGTTTTTTGCCTATCTGGGCGGCGCGCCGTTTATCGGCAAAGAGATTTTCAACATGACGCCGTTCTGGCTGGGCTTTTCCTTTGGCGCGCCCGCCTCGGGCTATATGATCGGGAACTTTTTATCGGGGCGGTATTCTGTGCGGTTCGGGATTAACCGGATGGTTCTGATCGGCTGTTCGTTGTCCGCAATCGGGGTCACGAC
>CAMZKY010000191.1 GCA_947311455.1 uncultured Marinosulfonomonas sp.
GCAGCAATTGTTTCGATTATTGCGTAACCAAGAGGGTGATATATCACTTAATATCACCCAAGAAGATCAACGTGACAGGCTTATCGCGTGTGATATTGCGAACAAAATCCGAAAAGCACCAAAGGCGGATGTCGATACTTCCTACTTTGATGCCTTTAGAATGGCCGCAGCAAATTCGTTACGCCCGCAAAATGTGGATTAAACTAACCGCGTGACAATCACCGTAACTTCGGGTTTTTTGCCAATCTCGGCCTGCACCGAACGGCGCACTTCTTTTTTGATGTCGCGTTCCAGTTTTGCATCATCGCGCAAGGTTTTGTCATTGGAGCGCATCAGCATCTGCCCCAGATCGGCCTCGACAATATCAACCAGCGGCGCATTTGATGTGCCGGTTTCGGCCAATCCCATCACCTCGATCCACGGATCACCCAATGGTTCATCATTTTCGTCAATGATGATCGTCGCCAACACATGCCCATTCAGCGCCATGCGGATACGATCACGGATAATCCCGTCAAACGCGCCGATTTGCACCGAGCCATCCAGATAGGTGCGGCCTGTTTCGATATATTCGACCACTTTAGGCTGAATTCCGGTCAGTTCAATTATCATCCCGTTCACCGCCAATTGCGAGGCGCGGCCATTTTCTTTGGCCAGTATCGCATGTTTGCGCAGATGGCGGTGTTCACCATGCATCGGAATGACAATTTGCGGATTGAAAATTTCATGGGCGCGCAGGATATCAGGCTGATTAGCGTGGCCCGACACGTGGTAAATACCGGCTGTATCATCCACCACATCCACACCCATTTCCGAATAGGCGTTCATGATCCGGATCACGCCTTTTTCATTGCCCGGGATGGTTTTTGACGAAAACAGGAACAAATCGCCCTCTTTCATCTGCATCCCCAGATATTTACCGTTGGCCAGTTGTGCGGATGCCGCACGTCGCTCTCCTTGCGACCCCGTCACGATCAACATCAGGTTTTCGCGTGGCAGATCGCGGGCGTCTTCAACCGGAATGGTGGGCGGGAATTTTCCGATCACGCCCGTGGCTTCGCCTGCGGCGACCATGCGTTGCATGGCACGGCCCAGCAAACAAATTGAACGCCCGGCGGCCAAACCGGCGTCGGCCAGTGATTTCAGCCGCGCCACGTTTGACGCAAATGTGGTCGCCACAACCATGCCTTTGGCCTCGGACACCAGTTTGGTGATTTCCGGCGCAACGGCAATTTCCGATCCGCCCGCCTTAAGGGAAAACACGTTGGTTGAATCACACACCAGCGCCTTGACCCCGTCTTTGGCAATTTCGCGCCACATGTTTTCGTCAAACGGTTCGCCCAACACCGGCGTTTCATCCAGTTTGAAATCGCCCGTATGCACAACGCGTCCTGCCGGTGTGTCAATCACCATACCCGAGCTTTCGGGGATCGAATGGGCCACGGGAAAGAATGAAATATTGAACGGGCCGGCCTGAATGAATTCGGGGTAGGCCGAGGCGGTGATGATATCTTCTTCGGCATTGCCGGTTTCCAGCATTTTGCGCCGCGCGTGATGGGCGGTAAAAGCGCGAGCATAAACCGGCACACCCCCCAAACGTTTATAAAGATAACCAATGCCGCCAACGTGATCTTCGTGGGCATGGGTGATAAAGATTGCCTCGAGCCGGTGTTTGTTTTGTTCCAGCCACGCAATATCGGGCACAATCAGGTTTACACCCGGCGTGCCGTCCATGTCGGGAAAAGTGACGCCGATGTCCACCAAAATCAGGCGTTCTTTGCCCGGCTTGCCATAGCCGTAAACATAGGCATTCATGCCGATTTCCCCGGCACCGCCAAGGGGAAGATAAATTAGACGATCAGCTTTGCTCATGTGTTGCCTTGCTCAAGATTATAACGATGGATAACGGTCAGCCCGTGCAGGGTCAGGTCATCCTCATAGTGGTCAAAAAGATTTTCAGTTTGCTGGAACAGCGGGGCTAAGCCCCCGGTCGAGATGATTTTCATGTCCTGTCCGTGCTCGGCCTTAATACGGGCTGAAATTTCACGCACAAGGCCAACATAGCCCCAAAACACGCCCGATTGCATACAGGCAACAGTATTTGTGCCAATAACCGCCTCGGGCCGCGTAATATCCACATGCGGCAGGGCAGCGGCGGCTTTGTGCAGGGCTTCTAAGCTTAGGTTAACACCGGGCGCAATCACCCCGCCAATATAGGCCCCGTCATGATCCACCACGTCAAAGGTGGTGGCAGTGCCAAAATCCACAAGGATCAGATTGCCGCCATAAAGATCATAGCCCGCCACCGTATTCACCAACCGATCCGGCCCCACTTGTGTATCGGCGTCAACTCGCACATCGACGGGCAACAGGCATTCGGGTTTGCCCACCACCAGCGGGCGGCAACCGCAATACCTGTCAGCAAAGACCCGCAGGTTCCAGACCACGCGTGGCACGGTGGAGGATATAATCACCGCATCCACATCCAGCGTCAGGTTATGGTGTTTCAACAGGGTGGTGATCCAGACAAAATACTGATCCGCCGTGCGCTGGTGTTCGGTCGAGGTGCGCAGGGCGCACAGGATTTTTTCGTCTTTCCACAGGGAAAAAACCGTATTTGTATTGCCGCAATCTATCGCCAGTAACATCAGGTTCCCCTAAAAATACACATCGCCCGCAGGAATACTCTGTGGGCCTTTTGCCGTGCTTATAACAAGTGCGCCGGTGTCGTCTATAGTTTCGAATGTGCCTGTGTGTTCGGCGGATCCGGTGCGCGCGGTAATGGCCTCGCCCAATTTGGCGGCGCGAGATAACCATGCGCTGCGGATTAGCGAAAATCCGTAGGTGGTGAATTGATCCTCATAGCGGGCGAATGCAGGGGCGAGCACGTCCAGAAATTCCTCGGGGGTCACCTGTGCGCCGGTTTCCGACACAAGGCTAACCGGCGGCACGGCGCGGGGTTCAACATCTGCGCGTGCAGGGGCATTCAGCAGGTTCACGCCAATACCGATGGAAAGGTTTTCGCCCGCACTTTCCAGCAGGATCCCCGCCAGCTTGCCGCCGTTCAGTAACACGTCATTGGGCCATTTCAACGCCAGCCCCGTGGCGCGGCCTGTCACCGCGACGATGGCATCGAACAACGCCAATGACGCAATGAAAGATCTAAGTGCCGCCAATTCCGGCCCACCACCCGGGCGCATCACCAAGGTAGCGGCAAAATTGCCCACCGGATCAACCCACGCACGGCCCCGCCGTCCGCGCCCTGCGGTTTGTTTCAGGGCCAGAATCCATGTTGGCCCCGACAATGTCGGAGCCAATCGCGTTGCTTCTGATAAGGTACTATCGACCGAGGGCAGGACAATACGCCCGACCCCGTCAGGCCAGCTATTTGACAAGAGCTTGCGCCGCCGCAGCGGCAAAGCCTTCGGCGCCGAACTGATAGAATATCCCGACGATCATAATCGCCGCAGACACCGATAGGAACACCCATTGCGCCAGTGAGGTTGAGCGATCAAGCAGATCATCATTTTCCGCACCAAAATACATATAGTAAACAATGCGCAAATAATAAAACGCACCAATCACCGAGGCAATTACACCGGCAATCGCCAGCCACGCCATATCCGCATCAACCGCGGCTTTCAGCACGGCGAATTTACCAAAGAACCCCAGCATCGGTGGCACACCGGCCATTGAGAACAACAACACCATCATTGCCAGCGCCTTTAGCGGCTCGCGGCTGGAATATTGATTTAGCGCCGAAATATCATCCACCGGGCGGCCATCGCGTTCCATCGACATGATAAATGCAAAGGTGCCAAGGTTCATGGTGACATAGATTGCCAGATAGATCAGCATGGCTTGCACCCCGAACACGGTGCCAGCGGCAAGGCCCATCATTGCAAACCCCATGTGGGAAATCGACGAATAGGCCATCATCCGTTTGATGCTTGTTTGACCAATCGCGGCAATCGCGCCAAGGAACATGGATAGAACTGACAGCAGCGCGATAATCTGGCTCCAGTCGGGGATGGCATTGCCAAAGGCATCGTAAACCACCCGGGCAAACAGGCCCATGGCCGCCATTTTTGGTGCGGTGGCAAATAGCGCCGTTACAGGGGTTGGAGACCCCTCATAAACATCCGGCGTCCACATGTGGAACGGCACCGCCGAAACCTTGAACGCCAGCCCGATAATCACCATGGTTAGGCCAAACAGCATCCCCAGAGGAATATGCCCTTCGGCGGCAGCGATAATATCGGTAAACACTGTGCTTCCGGCAAAGCCGTAAACCAGTGACGCACCGTATAGCAAGATACCCGAGGAAAGCGCGCCCAGAACAAAGTATTTCAAACCGGCTTCGGTTGATTTAACGCTGTCACGGTTAAACGCGGCCACCACATAAAGGGCCAAGGATTGCAATTCCAGCCCCATATAAAGCGACATCAGATCACCTGCCGATACCATGATCATCATCCCGACCACCGAAAGCGCAATCAGAATGGGATATTCGAATTTCAGCATCCCATGGCGTTTCATATAGTCTTGGCTCATCACCAGAACACCCGCCGCGGACAGCAGGATAAAACCTTTGGTAAAGCGGGCGAAATCATCTGATACAAACGCCCCGCCAAACGCAGACTGCGCCCCCTCGCCCCCGAAAACGATCATCGAGGCAATGCCGACCATAACCACGGCCGTGAGATTGGTGATCAATCCGGCCATCTTGTCTTTGCCCGTGTAAACCGCAACAAGCAGCACAACCATTGCATAGACCGCCAAAATCATTTCCGGCATTACAACTGCAATATCATCAGTAAGCATCATTGCGACCTCTAGTGTTGGATCAGAGCGGCTGCGGCATCTGCCGGAACTGCATTGTGATAATTGGTAACCAGCGCCTCAACCGAGGGGCCGATAATGTCAAGAACCGCAGCGGGGTAAACCCCCAGCCACAGGGTCATCACCACAAGCGGCGCGAAAATCAGTTTTTCGCGGGACGACATGTCAGTGATGGTTTTCAGGCTTTCTTTGATCAGATCGCCAAACACCACGCGGCGATACAGCCACAGCGCATAAGCCGCCGACAGGATCACGCCGGTTGTGGCAAACATTGCCACCCATGTGTTGGCTTGGAACACCCCGATCAATGTCAGGAATTCACCCACAAACCCCGAGGTTCCCGGCAGGCCGACATTGGCCATGGTAAAGAACATGAAGATCAGCGCATATTGCGGCATCCGGTTGACCAGCCCGCCATAGGCGGAAATCTCACGGGTGTGCATCCGGTCATAGATTACGCCCACACACAGGAACAATGCGCCCGATATAAACCCGTGGCTGATCATCTGAAAAATCGCCCCGTCAACACCTTGTTGATTGACCGAGAAAATCCCCATGGTCACATATCCCATATGCGCGACCGACGAATAGGCGATCAGCTTTTTCATATCGGCCTGCACCATCGCCACCAGCGACGTATAGATAATCGCGATCACCGAAATCCATAAAACGAATGTGCCCATCACCTCGGAGCCCATCGGGAACATCGGCAAACTGAACCGCAAGAACCCGTAGCCTCCCATTTTCAACAGCACCGCCGCCAGCACCACAGACCCAGCGGTTGGCGCCTGAACGTGCGCATCTGGAAGCCATGTATGAAACGGCCACATTGGCATTTTCACCGCAAAGCTGGCAAAGAACGCAAGCCACAACAGGGTTTGCATCCCGCCGATGATCTGGAACCCGAACAGGCTGATTGTATCAGACTCAAACGTATGGGCCAGCAGCGCCGGAATATCCGTGGTGCCCGCATCGCGATACATCACCACCATCGCCACCAGCATCAGAACCGAGCCGATAAATGTGTAGAGAAAGAACTTGAACGCCGCATAGATGCGCTCTTTGCCGCCCCAAATGCCGATAATCAGGAACATCGGGATCAGGCCCGCTTCAAAGAACAGATAGAACAACACCAGATCAAGCGCCATAAACACCCCGAGCATCAGGGTTTCAAGCAGCAAAAACGCGATCATGTAATCTTTGACGCGATGGGTAACACCCCAACAGGCCAGAATGGTGATCGGCATCAGGAACGTGGTCAGCATGACAAACAGCACCGAAATACCGTCAACGCCCATTTTATATTGCAGGCCCATCATCCAGTCTTTTTGCTCGACAAACTGAAAGCCCGTGTCGGCGGAATTAAATCCGGTCAAAATAAATAACGACACCACAAATGCGCCGCCAGAGGCAACCAGCGCCATCCATTTGGCATTGCGCTGTGCGGCGGCGTCATTGCCGCGCAGGAACAGCGCTAGTATCAACGCCCCGATAGCAGGGATAAAGGTAACAACCGAAAGAAGATTTTCCATTACTGTGCCCCTCCGCCGATTGCCATCCAGGTGATCAAGCCGACCACACCCAGAACCATCGCCAAAGCGTAGGTAAACACATAGCCGGTTTGGGCTTTGCCTGCGAGGCGGGTGAAGAACGGGATAATCCCCATTGCCACACCGTTGATGGCCCCATCAATCATTTTTCCATCTCCGAATTTCCACAAGAAACGACCAATCGCCATAGCAGGGCGTACAAAGATCGCGTCGTATATTTCATCAAAATACCATTTATTCAGTAAGAACCGGTGGAACATCGGGAATACTTTGGCCAGCCATTTGGGGGCCTTTGGATTAACGATATAAAACCACCACGCCAGCACAAAGCCGATCACCATAGCAACGAATGGCGAAACCTTGACCCATTTTGGCGATTCATGCGCATCGGTCATGACCGTGTTTTCAGGCCGCATAAAGATCGCCCCGACAGGCGCGCCTTCGTGGGCAGCCACGGCCTCGTGGGTTGTGCTTTCTGCGGTGCCTTCAGTTTCATGGCCTTCCGCAGCATCATTCATTGTAACTTCGTGGCTTGGAATGCCAAAGAAGGTGTTGAATTTCGCGTGATCACCAAAGAACGGCCCCAGCCAGATCATACCGGCAAACACCGCCCCAAGCGCCAGCACCCCCAAAGGCACAAGCATCACCATCGGGCTTTCGTGGGCATGTTCGTGGGTGTGTTTATCACCACGTGCCTTACCAAAGAACGTCATGAACATCAGACGCCAGCTATAAAAACTGGTAAACAAGGCTGCAACCACAAGCATCCAGAAGGCAAAATCCCCGGCCCCTGTGCCCGCTGCAAAGGCGCTTTCGATAATTGCGTCTTTCGATAGGAACCCGGCAAAGCCGATAGATGTCAGCGGAATACCAACACCCGTGATCGCCAAGGTGCCAATCAGCATTGCGTAATATGTCATCGGGATCTTTTTACGAAGCCCGCCGTAATTGCGCATATCCTGTTCGTGGTGCATGGCATGAATAACCGACCCTGCGCCAAGGAACAACATCGCCTTGAAAAACGCGTGGGTAAACAAGTGGAACATCGCCGCCGAATACACCCCGACGCCCGCCGCCACAAACATATACCCCAGCTGTGACATGGTTGAATAGGCAATCACCCGTTTGATATCGTTCTGCACCAGCCCGATTGTCGCGGCAACAAAGGCCGTGGCCGCGCCGATATACACAATAAAGGTGGTGGCTTGCGGCGCGTATTCCATCAGCGGCGACATGCGCGACACAAGGAATACACCCGCCGTCACCATGGTGGCCGCGTGGATCAGGGCCGAAACAGGTGTCGGGCCTTCCATCGCGTCGGGCAACCATGTGTGCAGAAACAACTGCGCCGATTTCCCCATCGCACCGATAAACAACAGAAACGCCAGCAGGTTTGCGGCATTCCAATCCGTCCACAAGAAATGCAAGTTTGTTTCCGCCAAATGCGGAGCAGCGGCAAAAACATCGTCCAGCTTAATACTGTCTGTCAGGTAAAACAGGCCAAAAATACCAAGGGCAAAGCCAAAATCCCCAACACGGTTCACCACAAACGCCTTGATTGCGGCGGCGTTGGCAGATGGCTTGCGATAATAAAACCCGATCAACAGGTACGAGGCAACGCCCACGCCCTCCCAACCAAAGAACATTTGCACAAGGTTATCTGCTGTCACCAGCGCCAGCATGGCAAAGGTAAAGAACGAAAGATAGGCAAAGAAACGCGGCTTATAGCTTTCGCTTTCGGGCCATTGCGGATCATTTTCCATGTAGCCAAAGCTGTATAGGTGAACAAGGCTCGACACCGTTGTCACCACCACCAGCATAATCGCGGTCAGACGATCAAGGCGAATGCCCCAATCAGTGCTAAGGGATCCGCTGTCGATAAAGCGCAGGATCTGGATATGCTCGGTTGTTCCATCAAAGGTTAGAAAGATAACCCACGACAGAATAGCCGATAGAAACAATAGGCCCGTGGTCAACCACTGCGCGGCTTTTTCGCCAATGATCCGCCAGCCAAATCCGGCAATAAGCGCGCCAATCAGCGGGGCAAAAAGAATGAGTTTAACCATTTCGAACTAGCCTTTCATCACGTTGACGTCTTCAACGTCAATCGAGCCGCGGTTACGGAAGAAGATAACAAGGATCGCCAACCCGATCGCCGCCTCGGCAGCGGCCACGGTCAGCACAAAAATTGTGAACACTTGCCCAACCAGATCGCCACTAAACGACGAAAAGGCCACAAGGTTGATATTCACCGAAAGCAGCATCAATTCGATCGACATCAAAATGATGATCACATTCTTGCGGTTCAGGAAAATCCCGAAAATCCCGATCACGAAAAGCGCAGATGTCAGCGCCAGATATTGTTCAATTCCGATCATAATTAAAGCCCCTGCCCCGGTTTCACGTCGATCACTTCCATGGCTTTGGCCGGATCACGATGCATTTGCGCCATAACGTTCTGACGTTTGACATTGGTGCGATGACGCAGTGTCAGCACAATCGCGCCGATCATTGCCACCAACAGGATCAAACCCGCCGTCTGGAATAAAAAGATGTATTTGCCATAAATCAGCTGCCCCAAGGCGGCTGTGTTGGTGACTTCGGTCATATCGGGGGTCAGCGCCGCGCGCACTGCTTCGGCATTATTGGAGATTTCCCAATTGCCAAAGGCCAGCGAAAACTCAAGCAGCAAAACCACCCCGATTAATCCGGCCACCGGAATGTATTTGGCCATTTCGCCGCGCAATTCGGCAAAATCCACATCGATCATCATCACCACAAACATGAACAAAACCGCGACGGCGCCCACATAAACAATGATCATCAACATCGCCACAAATTCGGCCCCCAGCAGCACAAACAGCCCCGCCGATGACAAAAAGGCCAAGATCAGCCACATCACCGAATGCACGGGATTTTTCGAGATCACTGTAAACAGCGCCCCGATCACCGTGCTTATGGCGAATACGTAAAAGGCGAAATCAGCTACACCCATGTTCTTCTCACTTCCTAAGTCGAGCTTGCAGATCAGCAATTGCTGCCAACCATTCCGCTCCCGTTTCATCATTTTCCGTCCACAATTCATGAATTTCTGAATTGTCGCCCGTTATTCTATCCAGTGCGAGGCTTGCAGCGGCTTTGACACCTTCAAGCGCAACAATGGCTTCTGCATGTTCATTCGCTTGGCCACGCACATTATCATCCATATTTTCGGCAGGGTATCCAAACGCAATTGCCACAGTTTCTGCAGCGGCACGCCCGTGTACCCCGTCGTCATATTCTAGGTAATCTGAAACAAGTGTTTCATTGACCGCCGTCAAAGCACCCGAAACCGCAGACGCACCCGCACCGGCCAGCTCTTCATCAAGCCAGTCCAATGCTGTATCATCTTCAAAGGCTCCTACGCCCCAAGCACCCATTTTTTCGTCCCTTCTTTTGGAGTCATTGCCCCGATTGCCCTAGCGATAGGGCGCGTCCAGTTCCAAATTTTTGGCAATCTCGGCTTCCCATCGGTCGCCATTGTCCAGCAATTTGGCTTTGTCATAAAACAACTCTTCGCGTGTTTCGGTGGCGTATTCAAAATTCGGCCCCTCGACAATCGCATCCACGGGGCAGGCCTCTTGGCAGAACCCGCAATAGATGCATTTGGTCATGTCCAGATCATAACGCGTGGTGCGCCGTGACCCGTCTTCGCGCGGCTCCGCATCAATGGTGATCGCCTGTGCGGGGCAAATGGCCTCGCAGAGTTTACAGGCAATGCACCGCTCTTCGCCATTTGGATAGCGGCGCAAGGCATGTTCACCACGAAACCGCGGGCTGATCGGGCCTTTTTCATGGGGGTAATTCAGCGTTGCCTTGGGGGCAAAGAAGTATTTGAATCCCAGTTGAAAGCCTTTGATGTAATCAAACAGCAAAAAGTATTTCGTGGCGCGAACGTAATCAAATGCCATGTTTTTAACCCCCTATCGCCCAGCGGGCATATGCGCCGCCGAAGGCTCCGTATTGTGCAAGAAATGCAACGATCAC
>CAMZKY010000192.1 GCA_947311455.1 uncultured Marinosulfonomonas sp.
CCGTTGCCTTCGGATTGATGGTTGTCGAGGGCAGCACCCTGAGCATCCTGTCTTATATGCTGCAACCGATGTTTGATCATGTGTTTGTCAACGGCGATATTTCTGCGATTTATTGGGTTGGCGGGGTGATTTTCGGCCTGTTTGTGGTGCGCGCCATTACGCAAGTCAGCCAGAAAACCATCCTGACCCGCATCGCGCAAAAAACCTCGACCGCGATGCAAACCGACCTGTTGCGCCACCTGATGCGGCTTGATAGCGTGTTCTTTCAAAAGAATTCCCCGGGCGCTTTGATGGAGCGGGTGCAAGGCGATACCGTTGCCGTGCAATCGGTTTGGGGAGTGATTATTTCGGGCGTCGGGCGCGACACGATTTCCCTGATTGCCTTACTGGGTTTGGCTGTTTCGATTGATTGGGTATGGGCCGTCACCGCCATATTCGGCGCGCCTTTGCTGGTCTATCCCGTCTATAGGTTGCAGAAATACATTCGCGGCAAAACCCAGCATATGCGCCAACAGGCATCGTTGCGATCGACCAGATTAGATGAGGTTTTTCATGGTATTAACCCAATTAAACTGAACCTTTTGGAAGAATACCAAATGGGCCGGTTTTCCAGCATCATTGACAAAATCGTCAATGCCGAAGTAAAAATGGCGGCCAGCGGCGCGATGATCCCGTCGATGATCGACATCATCACCGGCCTTGGTTTTTTCGGTGTGATGATTGTTGGGGGGCATGACATTATCGCCGGTGAAAAAACCGTGGGTCAATTCATGAGCTTCTTCTCGGCGATGGCGCTGGCGTTTCAACCGATGCGCCGTTTGGGCAGCATTTCCGGCATCTGGCAAGTGGCCGCTGCCAGCCTTGAGCGGCTATACCGTTTGTTTGACGAAGTGCCGACCATAACGTCGCCCGAAACGCCTGTTAGCCCCACCAGTGAAACCACGCTTGCACTTGTCGACGTCACGTTTTCTTACGGCGATAATCCGGTTCTGCGCGGCACATCCTTTACCGCCGAGGCGGGCAAAACCACCGCGTTGGTTGGGGCGTCCGGGGCTGGGAAAAGCACTATTTTCAACGTGCTTACCCGTCTGGTGCAGCCACAATCGGGCACAACAACTGTGGGCGGCGTTGACATCAACACCCTTGCCCTAACCGATCTGCGCGGATTGTTTTCAGTGGTAACTCAAGACGCGCTTTTGTTCGATGAAACCATCCGTGAAAACATCCTGTTGGGGCGCAAGGATGTGTCAGAGGAAACCCTGAAATCCGCACTTGATGACGCCCATGTCAGTGATTTCATTGATAAATTGCCCGATGGTCTGGAAACACCGGCTGGCCCGCGCGGATCAAACCTGTCGGGCGGTCAACGCCAGCGCGTCGCCATCGCCCGCGCCATTTTACGCAATACGCCGATCTTGCTGCTCGACGAGGCCACCTCGGCCCTTGACGCCCAATCCGAAGCCGTGGTTCAAAAGGCGCTGGAACGCCTGTCGGAAAACCGCACCACGTTGGTAATTGCACACCGCCTGTCAACCATCCAGGGGGCCGATAAAATCGTGGTGATGGATCAGGGCCGCGTGGTAGATCAAGGCACCCATGACGAGCTGCTGGAACGCGGTGGTATTTATGCCGATCTGCACCGCCTGCAATTCAGGGAAAAGGCCCCGATTGGCGGCGACAACCCGCTTGAGGCACGAGGAGACACGTTCACCACCGCCACCTCGGGAATGCCTGCGCAAAAACCCTCCCTAATGGATCGTATTGGGCGCTGGTTTAAATCCTGAATGGGATTTTCAGGTTTGTTTTCAACGCTTAATCAACAAATAAATCCGCCATTTGTGCCGGTTCATTGCTAAATCAGGCCCTGTTTAGCGTATAATATCAGTTACATATCTATATCTTACCATACACAATGTTTTAAATACCCTACACATCAAACAGGAGGCATTTCAGGAACAAACCATCATCGGCGGTGCGCATTCCCATTGCCTTTTCCATGCGCATTATTTTCCAGTGTAGAGATCAGTTCTGCACGCCATTTCATCTCTGTATCTGTCGGGTCGGTTTGGCGATACTCACAGCCAAACGCCCCATCATAACCACCCGCCATAAACGCCGGCAAAAGCTGTGAAAAATCGGGATCGATCAAATCCGGCTCCCCCCTGTTTTTGCGCGCTGCAATCTGGATATGGCCGATGATATCTTTGTAGTTTAAAAAATGGCCCAAAATATCGCCGCTTTCCATAAGGATATGATAACAATCAAACATTATCGAAATATCAGGGTGATTCACCGCTGTAACAATGCGCGCCGCCGTTTCAATATCGTTCAGGAAATAGTCAGGCGCAGCATGACCACACAAGGGTTCAATCAGGATTTTAACGCCGTTATACCCCACCGCGAATTTCAGGTTTTCCACATAGGTTTCAAACGCTTTTTCGTCGCGGGTGTTTCCGGCCAGAACATGCACTCTGCCAACCCCCAATTCCTGCGCAAGATCCAGCGCAACCGCGATGTCTTTCCGCGCTTGCGCCTGTTGATCCGGTATCGCCGCACAGCCCAGCGTTTCCCCCATCCGCACATTCATCCCCAGCACCGGAAGCGCGGCCTGTGCCAGCGCATTTTTCAAATCCTCCACATCGCACCTTTGCGCCTCATCATGAAATTCCAGCGCGTCAAACCCAGCCTTTTTGGCCAGCGCGATTTTGTCTAGAAACGGCTGATCCGGCCATAAGAAACCGGTATTGGCGGCGAAACAATAATGGCGCATCAATCAACCCACTCTACATTAAAATTCGTCACCACATCCCTGATCTGCGCAGCGTTCAACATCAGCGGATGATCCGGCGCAATCGCCTTGATCGGCGCCCCCCGTCTCGATATTTGCGGGGGCGTCATCCGTAGACGTGCCGGTAAAATCATCGCCAATACACCCCGGTTTCATCATTCACTTAGGCCATGCAAGCATTTTTATGTGTTGATGACAATCAAAACAATCGCGTGCTGGATCTGCTGGATGAGGGCTATGATCTGGTGGTCCACATAGACAATCCGCCCGATAGCGGCTTGATTGCCTGTGCTTTGCCAGATTACCTTGCAAGAAACGACGCATTTTAGCTCTTAAATCATGCCACTCATCAAGCCCTGCTGGCTTTCTTCGTTGGTCCTCGAAAAGCCCCATAAGGGGCACTCCAAGGCTTGGCCGGATCAATGTAAACCCGTTACCCGCATTTACTATGGCCGCAGCTTCCACAGGTCATGCAACCCTCAACCATGCGCAAATTGTAGTCACCGCATCTGGGGCAGGATTTGCCGCGGGGCTGATCCAAATTCGCCACTTGCGCTCGCGGATCTTCCTTCAGGCCCATGCCTTCGCCCTGAATAAATCCGGTGGCAATCATGTGACGTTCCAGCACCCCGCCGATTGCGGCCAAGATCGACGGAATATATTTGCCGTCCATCCATGCCCCGCCGCGCGGATCAAACACCACTTTCAGCTCTTCCACCACAAAGGAAACATCCCCCCCGCGCCGGAACACCGCCGAAATCATCCGTGTTAATGCCAGCGTCCAGGCGAAATGTTCCATGTTTTTCGAGTTGATAAACACCTCGAACGGGCGGCGATAGCCGTTAATCACCAGATCATTCACCGTGACATACATGGCGTGTTCTGATTCAGGCCAGCGCAATTTATATGTGTGTCCTTCCAGTGATTTTGGCCGGTCCAGCGGCTCCGACAGATACACAGCATCCGCGCCGATTTCCGCCTCGGGCACATCATCCGACGCCTCCGATACCGTCAAAACCGATCCGGTCACATCATTGGGGCGGTAGGTGGTGCAGCCCTTACAGCCACTATCCCATGCCTCCATATAAACATTCTGGAAATCGTCAAAACTGATGTCTTCGGGGCAGTTGATGGTTTTGGAGATCGAGCTGTCGATCCATTTTTGCGCCGCCGCCTGCATGCGCACATGATCCAACGGTGCCAGCGTTTGGGCGTTGACGAAATAGTCCGGCAGCTCCTTATCGCCAAATTTATCGCGCCACATTTGCACGGCGTAATCCACCACTTCTTCCTCGGTGCGCGATCCGTCTTTTTGCAAAACCTTGCGCGTGTAGGCATAGGCAAACACCGGCTCGATCCCACTGGAAACATTGCCCGCATAAAGGCTGATTGTGCCAGTTGGCGCAACCGACGTTAGCAGCGCATTGCGAATACCATGCTGCGCAATCGCATCGCGCACATCCTGATCCATCGCCATCATCGTTGGGCTTGCCAGATATTTTTCCGCGTCAAACAACGGAAACGCGCCTTTTTCTTTGGCAAGTTCTACCGACGCCAAATAAGCCGCGCGCGCGATCTGTTTCATCCATGCTTCTGTCTGTGTGGCGGCTTTTTCAGAACCGTATTTCAACCCGACCATCAACAGCGCGTCCGCCAGCCCCGTCACGCCAAGGCCAATGCGCCGTTTTGCCAGTGCCTCCTGATGTTGTTCTTCCAGTGGAAAGCGGCTGATATCGACAACATTGTCCATCATCCGCACCGCAGTCGAGACCAGCCTATCCAGCGCGTCACCATCCAGTTTTGCAGCCTGTTCAAATGGCTCGGAAACGATACGCGCCAGATTGATCGACCCCAGTAAACACGCCCCGTAAGGCGGCAAAGGCTGTTCGCCGCAAGGGTTTGTCGCGGCAATAGTTTCGCAATAATTCAGGTTGTTCATTTTGTTGATCCGGTCGATAAAAATCACCCCGGGTTCGGCAAAATCATAGGTGGAGCGAATAATTTTATGCCACAGATCTTTGGCTTTCAGGGTTTGGTAAATCTTGCCGTTAAACTGTAGATCCCAATTTCCATCCGCCTTCACCGCTTCCATAAAATCGTCGGTAATCAACACCGAAAGGTTGAACATCCGCAGCCGCGCCGCATCTTGCTTAGCGGTGATAAAATCCTCGATATCGGGGTGATCGCAACACATCGTCGCCATCATCGCGCCGCGCCGTGATCCGGCTGACATAATCGTGCGGCACATCGAATCCCACACATCCATAAACGAAAGCGGGCCGGACGCATCCGCCGCAACACCTAAAACATCCGCGCCTTTGGGGCGAATGGTGGAAAAATCATAGCCGATACCGCCACCCTGCTGCATGGTCAGGGCGGCCTCTTTCAGCATATCGAAAATACCCGACATGCTGTCGGGCACCGTGCCCATAACAAAACAGTTAAACAGGGTCACATTACGCCCCGTGCCAGCCCCGGCAGTGATACGGCCGGCGGGCAGGTATTTGAAATCGGACAGAGCATCGTAAAATTCGGATTCGCGCGCCTCTGCGTCGGATTCGCCCGCCGCAAGTGCGGTGGCGATTCGTTTCCATGTGTCTTGGACAGAAATATCAATAGGGTCGCCCCCCAACGCCTTTAAACGATACTTCATATCCCAGATTTGCTCGGCGATAGGCGCGGAAAAACGGTTCATAAAAGGGGAATCCTTACTGAATAATGTGGTGGGTAGGGGTGGTCTCGAACGGGTTTAATGGATAAGCAAAGAAATGAATTTGGTCAATTGCATTCGTTCTAAATTGGATATATTTTTCGCCAACGCGCACCACATATAGGGGTTGACTGTGGGAAACACCATAAATCTGGTAAAACTCAGTGTCGGGATCGATTCTGTTGAACATCTGGAAACATACCG
>CAMZKY010000193.1 GCA_947311455.1 uncultured Marinosulfonomonas sp.
ATTATATTTTATCGAGGTCGAGCAACCCGATATGCATGATCCCTCTGGCGATTTGGAGCGGGTGGTTAAAGCCCTGAAAGAACAATGGAATATTGGTGATGTGAGCGCCGATTTTCCGGTACTGAACACACTCCAAACCCATCTACGCAAGGGTGAATGGGCGGTGACGGTGGCGATTCATGACGCAGGCGGAAAAACTGGCGAAAAACACATCGTTCGCGTCTGGCCCGGCTTTTATGACAAGCCTGTTTATGGGCTTGCGATTGATCTTGGCTCAACCACCATTGCTGCGCATCTATGTGATCTGCAAACGGGCGACGTTACCGCCTCGTCCGGTATCATGAATCCGCAAATCCGCTTTGGCGAAGACCTGATGAGCCGCGTTTCCTACGGGATGATGAACGAAGGCGGCGCCGATGAAATGACCCGTGCGGTGCGCGAAGGGTTAAACGCCTTGTTTGACCAAATCGCCAAAGATGCCGAGATCGATAAAGGCGATATTCTTGATGCGGTGATCGTCTGTAACCCCGTCATGCACCATTTGTTGCTTGGCATTGATCCCTATGAGCTGGGGCAAGCCCCGTTTGCTTTGGCCACCTCTGACGCGCTTAATCTGTTGGCGCGCGATCTTGATCTTGATCTATTTGCCACCACACGCATCTATATTTTGCCGTGCATTGCGGGCCATGTCGGGGCGGATGCAGCGGCGGTTGCCCTATCCGAGGCACCGGAAAAATCCGATGATCTGGTTCTGATTGTTGATGTGGGCACCAATGCAGAATTGTTACTGGGCAACAAGACCCGTGTGATGGCGTGTTCTTCCCCCACCGGCCCCGCTTTTGAAGGGGCGCAGATTTCTTCTGGCCAGCGTGCCGCTCCGGGTGCGATTGAACGGGTGGAAATTGACCCCGTCACCAAAGAGCCGCGCTTCAAAGTGATTGGCTGCGATTTGTGGTCTATCGAAGAAGGGTTTGACACCGCAATTGCCACCACAGGCGTAACAGGCATTTGTGGATCGGGCATTATCGAGCTGGTTGCGGAAATGCGTATTGCGGGCATTGTCGATGGGCCGGGCTTGATTGGTTCTGCCGAACAGGTGGGCACTCCGCGCTGTTTTGCCGATGGGCGCACCAATTCCTATCTGGTTTGGGATGGCATTGAGGCCGGGCCCAAAATTACCGTCACCAACCGCGATATTCGTGAAATCCAGATGGCCAAAGCCGCACTTTATTCCGGTGCGCGCCTGTTGATGGACAAATTCGAGGTTGAAACTGTGGATCGTATCGTTCTGGCGGGCGCATTTGGCGCGCATATCTCGCCCAAGCATGCCATGGTTTTGGGGATGATCCCTGACTGCCAGCTCGATAAAGTGACATCCGCGGGAAATGCCGCCGGTACCGGCGCGCGCATTGCTCTTTTAAACCGCGCCACACGCCCCGAAATTGAGGCAAACGTGCGTAAAATCCACAAAGTTGAAACTGCGATTGAACCACGATTTCAGGAGCATTTCGTCAATGCGTCTAACATCCCCAATGCTGTTGATCCGTTTCCAATCCTGTTTGAAACTGTAACATTGCCGGACGTTAATTTTAATACTGGCGGAGGTGGTGGATCAGGCCGCCGCCGCCGCCGCCGCCGCCGTTAAGGTGCCTTCATAGGGCGAATCCGCGAAATTCAAAGGATGGATTTGTTGTTTGATCCGGTGTTTTAACCCCGGAATTAAAACAATTACAAATGCGCTTCCAATTGCTTGGATAAGGCGCAAAACTTTTCAAGGCTAACGCGTTCGGCCCGATCCGTGGGTTCGATCCCAACCGCAATCATATGATCTTCGATATTGGGGGCAACCCCCTTAAGCGAAGCGCGCAACATTTTACGGCGCTGATTAAATCCCGCCGCCACCAAGCGATTTAATAGTTGTGCGTTGGCCTCAAATCGGGGTGTTTCAAGGCGTTTCAGATGCACCACAGCGGAATGAACCTTTGGTGGTGGGCTAAAGGCTTCGGGTGGTAGATGCATGACAATTTGCGCGTCGCAACGCCATTGCGAGAGCAACGCCAAACGCCCATAGGCCTTGGTGGCCGGCTTGGCAACAATGCGCTGCGCCACCTCTTTTTGAAACATGAGGGTTAAGCTATCCCAAAACGGCGGCCAGTCTTTGGGGGTGAGCCAGCGTACAAGCAATTCAGTGCCGATATTATAGGGCAGGTTGGCCACGATGTTGATTGGCGGGGTAAGATGCTGTGTGACGTCGATATTTAGGGCGTCGCCGTTGAACACCTCAAGGCGATCAGGGTAGGCGGCGGCAATTTCGTGTAGCGCCGGAATGCAACGCGGATCTTTTTCCACGGCAAGCACTTTGCGCGCCCCTTCGGCCAGCAAGCCGCGCGTTAATCCCCCCGGGCCGGGGCCGATTTCCAATACGTCGGATTGGCTAAGATCACCGGCAATGCGGGCAATTTTTGCGGTTAGATTTAAATCTAGCAGAAAATTCTGACCAAGCGATTTTTTTGCCTGTAATCCATGATCTGTGATTACGTCTTTTAAGCGGGGCAAACCATCAATCGCCATGTGTTTCACCCCTCGCTTTGGCCATGGTTTGGGCCATTTTCAAGGCTTCGATCAGGCTGGTTGGATCGGCTATGCCTTTACCGGCAATGTCAAACGCGGTGCCGTGATCGGGGGAGGTGCGGATAAACGGCAATCCCAGCGTTACATTTACACCGCGATCAAAATCCAGCGTTTTGATCGGGATTAGGGCTTGATCATGATACATGCAAATGGCGGCATCGTAATTTTTACGTGCGCGTGCGTGGAACATTGTATCAGCGGGCAGGGGGCCTGTTAGGTTAAAACCCTGTTCAATCAGCCGATCAATCAACGGCGTGATCAGATCAATTTCATCATTGCCCATTGCGCCACCTTCACCCGCATGGGGGTTCAATCCCGCCACTGCGATGCGCGGATTTTTCAGGCCAAAATCTTTGATCAGACCAGCGTGGGTGATGCGGATGGTGTCTTCGATCAGATCGGCGGTTAGGGCGGCACGAATGTCTTTGATTGCAATATGAATAGTGGTCGGCACCACGCGCAATTGATCCGAGGCCAGCATCATCACCACGCGCTTAACCCCTGCAAGATGGGCCAAGAATTCAGTATGGCCGGGAAAGGCAAAGCCAGCCCCGTCTTGCAATGCTTTTTTATGGATCGGCCCTGTGCAAATGGCACTTGCATCGCCTGATTGCACCAAAGCGACAGCGCGTTCAATAACATCAATGACACCTTGCGCATTTTCAGGTGTGGTTTGGCCGGATATGGCAGGGCGTGCGAATGCATGGCGTAACACGGGCATGCCATCCCCAATCACCTTTGAAACCTTATCTAATGTTTCGATTTCAACGATTCTTGGCTTTGTTCCCAGATGGCGTGGATCACCGATCCAGCAAAATGGCAAGCGCTCTCCCAGTAAATCCCATGCTTTTAAGGCCAGCTCGGGGCCAACGCCGGAAGGCTCCCCCGAGGTTAAGATGACTGGTTTCATGGAAGGATAACAATAAACGCATCGGCGCGTAATTCGGCCAGATAACCATCGGCATAAGAGACAACACGC
>CAMZKY010000194.1 GCA_947311455.1 uncultured Marinosulfonomonas sp.
CATTGGCCCGATTGATCTGCTGGTGGTGAATTTGTATCCGTTCGAGGAAACTGTGGCCAAAGGTGCGGATTACGACACCTGCATTGAAAACATTGATATCGGCGGCCCTGCGATGATCCGCGCGGCGGCGAAAAACCATGCCTTTGTCACCACCATTGTTGATGTCGAGGATTACGATACATTGTTGGGCGACATGGGCAAACACGCTGGCGCAACGTGCCCGAAATTCCGCAAACGCCGCGCACAAATCGCTTTTGCGCGCACTGCCGCCTATGATGCGGCGGTGTCAACGTGGATGGCCAGCGCGATCGGCATGGATGTACCGCGCCGTCGCGCCTTTGCCGGAACCGTGAAACAATCCTTGCGCTATGGCGAAAACCCTCATCAATCGGCGTCGTTCTATAGTGACGGCAGCACAGGGCCAAGCGTGGCAACCGCCGTGCAACATCAAGGCAAAGAGCTGTCTTATAACAACATCAATGACACCAACGCCGCGATTGAACTGGTGGCGGAATTTGATCCAGCTGATGGCCCCGCCTGTGCCATTATCAAACACGCCAATCCTTGCGGTGTTGCCCAAGGGGCCAGCATGGTTGATGCGTATCGAGGCGCGTTTAACTGCGATAATGTGTCTCCCTTTGGCGGAATTATTGCGCTGAACCAATCGCTGGACGGTGAAACCGCCGAAGAAATCGCCAAGATTTTCACCGAAGTTGTGATTGCGCCTGGGGCCGATGATGCGGCCAAAGCCGTGTTTGCCAAAAAGAAAAACTTGCGCCTGTTAACGCTGGACGGCCTACCCGATCCGCGCGCCGGTGCCTTGACTTATCGTCAGGTTTTGGGCGGGATGCTCGTGCAGGACAAAGACAACGGGTTTATCGCACGTGGTGATCTGAAGGTTGTCACCAAACGCGCGCCAACCGATGCAGAACTGGCGGATTTGATGTTTGCCTGGAAAGTGGCCAAGCACGTGAAATCAAACGCGATAATTTATGTGAAAGACGGTGCAACCGTGGGCATTGGCGCCGGCCAGATGAGCCGGGTTGACAGCACGCGGATTGCCGCGCGAAAGGCACAAGATATGGCCGAGGTTCTGGGGCTTGATACACCGCTGACCAACGGGTCTGTTGTGGCATCGGACGCGTTTTTCCCTTTTGCCGATGGATTGCTAAGTGCGGCCGAAGCGGGTGCAACCGCGGTTATTCAACCAGGTGGTTCCATGCGCGATGATGAGGTGATCAAAGCCGCAGATGACGCCGGTTTGGCGATGGTATTCACTGGCATGCGCCACTTTAGGCATTAGACAGGATAAACAATATGCGGCTGACCCTTTGGGCAGGATTTTGGGTTTTTCTGGTGGATCAGGCAACGAAATACGTTGTGATCCACTGGATGAATCTGCGTGAACGCGGCGAAATTGATGCACTTGCGCCATACCTGAATTTTCGTATGGCATGGAACAAAGGCGTAAACTTCGGTCTGTTTTCCGGTGAATCCGATGTGGGGCGTTGGGCGCTGATTTTTGCGGCGCTTGCGATTTGTGTTTGGGTGTTGCTATGGATCAAAGACGGGACACATAGCAAAAAGGCGTATGTCAGCGCGGGTATTTTAATCGGTGGGGCGATTGGAAATGTGTTGGATCGTCTGCTTTACGGGGCAGTTGCGGATTTTCTGAATATGTCTTGTTGTGGCTTTGAAAACCCGTATTCGTTTAATGTGGCGGATATTGGCGTATTTATCGGCGCTTTTGGCTTGATATTTTTTGCTTCTGAAAAGAAGACTAGGTGACGCCGTTGATTAGATGGGTTAAACAGCAAAAGAAGACGGAGGAGTCATCGATGCAAATGGTGCGTAATACTATTGTTCTTGCTTTCATTTCAGCGCTTGCGCTGACGGGGTGCAGCTCCAATAAAAAAACACCTGATTTGCTAAGTTTTAAAAACAGCTCGACAGGGCCGGACGAATTTGCTGTGCTTCCTGGAAAATCCCTGCAAAACCCCGATGATTATACCACCCTTCCTGCCCCAACACCGGGCGGAAGCAATTTAACCGATCCAACGCCAGATGTAGATGCGGTGAATGCATTGGGTGGGCGCGGTAGCCTGCTTGAACGCAATGGGAAACTGGGCGCGGATAGTGCGCTGGTCAATCATGCGTCACGCTTTGGGTTGGCCTCTGGCATCCGCCAAACGCTTGCTAGCGAAGATCTGGAATATCGCCGCCGTCACAACGGCCGCCTATTGGAGCGTTGGTTTAGTGTAAACATTTATGCACGCGCCTATAAGTCGATGTCGTTGGATCGCTATCTTGAGCTGCGTCGATTGCGCCTTGCGGGTGTGCGCACACCTGCGGCCCCTCCTAGAGTATCTACTGCACAATAAATGCGGTTTCGGTCACGTTTGCGTGGTCGGGGCTTGTTATATGGCGGGCCGTGCGTAAATCCATAAGAACGAAATTGAACCGGAGCCTATTTATGCGTTTTTTTCATTTGGCTGTTATGGCTTTGACTGTGTTGTCGCGGCCTGCTTTGGCGCAAGAGATCAGCACCTTTAAACTTGAAAACGGAATGGAAATTGTGGTGATCGAAGACCACCGCGCCCCTGTTGTGGTGCATATGGTCTGGTATCGTGCGGGGGCAGCCGATGAAAAACCCGGGGTTTCCGGTGTGGCGCATTTTCTGGAGCATTTGCTGTTCAAGGCCACCGACACCCTGAAATCCGGCGAATTATCCGATACGGTGGCCGCCAATGGCGGATCGGACAACGCCTTTACGTCTTGGGATTACACCGCCTATTTTCAGCGCGTCGCCGCCGATCGCCTTGATCTGATGATGACAATGGAATCCGACCGGATGCGCAATCTGCGCCTCACCGAAGAAGACATCGCCACCGAGCGTGATGTGATCATTGAGGAACGCAATACCCGCACCGAAAACAGCCCCGACGCCCTGTTTGGTGAACAGCGTCGAGCCGCGCTTTATCTGAATCATGCCTACGGTATTCCAGTGATCGGCTGGAAACATGAAATGGAAAAACTGGATTTGCCCGAAGTTCTGGCATTTTATAAACAATTCTACGCGCCAAATAATGCCATTCTGGTGGTGGCCGGTGATGTGCAACCTGACGAGGTTTTAGCCATGGCCAAAGCGCATTATGGCCCGCTTGCCCCCACCGTCGATCTGCCGAAACGCGCCCGCCCAACCGAGCCACCCCAACTGGCCGAACGCCGTATGGCCTATGAAGATCCGCGCATTTCCGACCCTTATGTGATCCGCACCTATCTGGCCCCCGAGCGTAATTCCGGTGATCAGAAAAAGGCTGCAGCCTTGGTGATGCTGGCGCAACTGTTGGGCGGCGATGCCAACACCTCGTATCTGGGGCGAAAATTGCAGTTTGAAACCCAAACCGCGGTTTATACCTCGGCATTTTATTCGGGGAAATCACTGGACGCGACGACGTTTGGTTTGGTGATTGTGCCATCGCACGATGTATCCTTGGCGGATGCCGAAAAGGCGCTGGATGATACGGTGGTGGCATTCATCAAAGATGGTGTCGATCTTGAACAACTGGCGCGGATCAAAATGCAGCTGCGCGCCTCGACGATTTACGAGGCCGACGATGTGCAATCTTTGGCGCGCCGTTATGGTTCGGCCCTGACCTCGGGGTTAACCATCAAAGACGTGCAGGATTGGCCCGATGTGTTGCAAGCGGTTACGCCCGAGGAAATTATCGACGCCGCTGCGCTGTTGCTGGATAAAAAGCGCGCTGTCACCGGATGGCTTTCTGCCCCGAAAAAAGAAGGAGCAAGCCAATGATCCCGATCAAAGCCTTTGTTGCTGCCGCCGTTTTAATCGTTTCAACCACCACCGCGTGGGCCGAAGTGAGAATCCAAGAGGTGGTTTCCCCCGGCGGCATTACCGCGTGGCTGGTGGAAGAACACTCGATTCCGTTCACAGCCCTTGAAATTCTGTTCAAAGGCGGCGCGTCTTTGGAACCTGCGGGCAAACGCGGTGCGACCAATTTGATGACAGCCTTGCTGGAAGAAGGCGCCGGCGACATGGATTCACGCGCCTTTGCCGCCGCTGCCGATGGGTTGGCCGCCAGTTACGGGTTTGATGTTTATGATGATAGCCTGTCAATTTCGGCGAAATTCCTGACTGAAAACCGCGATCAGGCGATTGACCTGCTGCGCCTTGCCCTGACCGAACCGCGCTTTGATCAAGACGCCATTGATCGTGTCCGTGCGCAGGTGGTTTCGGTGATCAATTCAAATCTGCTGGATCCCGGAAAGATTGCAGGTCGCACATTTGATCAGCTGGCTTTCGCCGGGCATCCCTATGCATCATCGCGCGACGGCACCTTGGAAACGGTGGCCGCCCTAACCCGTGAAGATCTGATTGCCGCCAAAAACGGTGTCATGGCGCGGGATCGTATTTATGTGGGGGTTGTGGGGGATATCACCCCCGACGAGCTGGGTAAACTGCTGGATACCTTGCTGGGTGGATTGCCCGAAACCGGCGCGCCTGTGCCTGATATGGCGGAGTATCAGCTGAAGGGTGGTATCACCGTCGTGCCGTTTGACACCCCGCAATCCGTGGTCAGATTCGGGGTTGAAGGTATTGCTCGTGATGATGATGATTTCTTTGCTGCTTATGTGATGAACACCATCTTTGGTGGCAGCGGGCGCCAATCGCGTCTGATGGAAGAAGTGCGCGAAAAACGTGGGCTAACCTACGGGGTTTACACCTATCTGGTGCCAATGGATTACGGCGCGTTGTATCTGGGCAGCGTATCATCGGCGAATGATCGGGTGGGGCAAGCCATCGACGTGATCCGCGATGAATGGGCCAAACTGGCCAAAGACGGCGTAACAGCCGAGGAACTGGCCAGCGCCAAAACCTATCTAACGGGGGCCTATCCCTTGCGGTTTGATGGCAATGGCCCGATTGCCGAAATTATGGTTGGAATGCAGAAAACCGGATTGCCGCTTGATTACATCGCTACGCGCAATGATCGGATTAATGCGATTACGCTGGATGATATCAAACGGGTTTCCAAACGCATTTTGCGCCCCGAGAATTTGCATTTTGTGGTGGTGGGTAAACCCGAAGGTGTGGAAAGCTCTGAATAACCCCAAAACCTGAGCCTATAACTGGTTGGTTTCTTGCTGGTCTATCTATTTCCATTATTCCGGAATAATGGAAATAGATCAGGAAATTATTAACCATGATACAGGTGGCAGAATCGCGACGGCTTGTGCTATCCATTGTGGTATGCCTGAACACGACCCCAATATCGGCCAATCAAGGCCCGTAATCCGCCAACTGGATGATGCCGCAATCAATCGGATTGCAGCAGGTGAGGTGGTGGAACGGCCTGCGTCTGCTGTAAAAGAGCTGATCGAAAATGCGCTGGATGCAGGGGCGACGCGTGTGGATGTGGCCTATGCAGACGGAGGGAAAACCCTGATCCGCGTTACGGATGATGGCTGTGGCATTGCGCCGGATGATCTGCCGCTGGCGCTGGCCCGTCATGCCACGTCAAAAATTGATGGCTCTGATCTGCTGGATATCCACACGTTCGGGTTTCGCGGCGAGGCCTTGCCGTCATTGGGTGCGGTTGGGCGTTTATCCATTACGTCACGGGTGCAGGGCGAAACCGGCGCGATGATTTCCGTGTCCGGCGGCACAATGGGGGCCGTAAAACCCGCCGCAATTAACAAAGGCACCCTCGTTGAACTGCGCGATCTGTTTTATGCCAC
>CAMZKY010000195.1 GCA_947311455.1 uncultured Marinosulfonomonas sp.
AAAATCGCGATGACGATGACAAACCCAAGCCAAATCCCCCACATATGAGGGGGAAAGCCCCCACTTGACCTCAATACAACGGCCAAAAACATCAACAATAGAAAACCCCGCCAAAAAATGACGGGGTTTGTCAGTGGTCTGGGGCGCGGGTTTCCCCGCGCCTCTTGAATTTTAGTCTTCTTGCGCCGCCAGAAAATGCTCGGCCTCCAAGGCTGCCATGCAGCCCATTCCTGCCGATGTAACAGCTTGACGGAACTTGTGATCAATCAGATCGCCCGCAGCAAATACCCCGGGAATCGAGGTTTCGGTGCTGTCTGGTTTAGTGACAACATATCCGCCCATATGAGTTTCCAGTGTGTCTTTGACCAGCTCATTCGCGGGCGCGTGACCGATGGCAATAAAGACACCCTTGGCCGGAATTTCGGTAATTTCACCGGTTTTCACATGCTTGGCATGTACGCCGTTCACCCCTTTGGGCATTTCATCACCAAACACTTCGACTAATTCATGATCCCATAACGGCACGATTTTTTCATTTTTCATCAATCGGTTGATCAGGATTTTTTCAGCGCGCAATTCATCACGGCGGTGAATTAACGTAACCTTGGAGGCAAAATTGGTCAAAAACAGCGCTTCCTCAACTGCGGTATTGCCGCCGCCAACCACAACGATTTCCATACCGCGATAAAAGAACCCGTCGCAGGTGGCGCAGGCAGAAACGCCAAAGCCTTTGAATTCTTCTTCGGTCGGCAGACCCAACCAGCGGGCGCGCGCGCCAGTGGCAAGGATCACGGCATCTGCGGTGTAAACCGTGCCGCTATCGCCTTTGGCGGTAAACGGGCGCTTGGATAGATCAAGATCGGTAATGATGTCGCCAATGATTTCGGTGCCCATAGCCTTGGCATGTGCTTCCATGTTGACCATCAATTCCGGCCCTTGAATTTCGGTATATCCAGGATAGTTTTCAACTTCGGTGGTGGTGGTCAGCTGACCGCCTGGTTCCATCCCTTGCACAAGGATAGGCTCCAGCATGGCGCGGCTTGCGTAGACGCCGGCGGTATAGCCTGCAGGGCCAGAGCCAATGATCAGTACTTTAGTGTGACGTGTTTCAGACATGATAAACCTCTTTGCGAAATAGTGTTTCCTAATGCATATATGCCTGCCGAAACCCAAGGGGAAGGGGGCGCAAGCGAACGTGAACATTTGACGCGGTTTTGACCAAATAGATAATATTTTTGATTTGACGCGAAATATTGTTGCGCACATTTGTTTGCACGCATACAATCCGCAAATCTTATATGGGGGCTGTATGGCACATTCAAAACTTGATCCTATCGACCGGATGATATTGGCTGAGCTTCAGGCTGATGGTCGGATGACCAATGTTGAGTTGGCTAAACGGGTCGGAATTTCTGCGCCTCCATGTTTACGCCGTGTGCGCACGCTTGAGGAAAGCGGATACATTCGCGGCTATCACGCTGATGTGGATGCGCGCAATTTAGGATTTGAGGTGCAAGTGTTTGCCATGGTTGGTCTTGAACGTCAGGCTGAATCCGATTTGTCGGCATTCGAAGCAAAATGCAACGATTGGCCGTTGGTACGCGAATGCCATATGTTGAATGGTGAGGTTGATTTTATCTTGAAATGCGTGGCGCCAGACCTTTCGTCATTCCAGACATTTCTAACCGAGGAACTGACATCCGCTGATAATGTGGCCAGCGTAAAAACATCATTGGTGATCCGTGGAGCCAAGGATTTGCCTGGTGTGCCGTTTGATGTGTTGGAAGAACGCTTGAAAATCAACGCTTAACGTAAGCGTGTTCCAAGGGATCAAATAAAACATCAATGACAAAATTTGCACGAAAGGTTGTGGACCAGACAGGCGACCTTTTGTTAGTGATCCTGAGGCAAGGGCACACTAGGTGGCCTGTCTGGTAGAGTGGTCCAAATCGTAGGCCCTAACAATTTCCCGCGATTAGCGGTCTACTTGTTAAAACCTGTATGCCTTGATTGCGCCGCATTGTCAAAATTAAAACACATTCCAGGCTGAAAATTACCTATGTCTCAATCAATGCAGCATTTTCCTATGAAACTGTTCGCATTTAGGAAACAAAGTTGCCTTAATTCGATCCGCGTCTAAAGAATCGACGTAAAAAACGGCCACCCAAAAGGATGACCGCACACTCACTACGTAACATTACAGTTTGTCGCAGAGATTCGTTTAAATTTGATAACGTTTTTGGATTAACCTTGTGCTGTAAGAAGTTTGATTTTTCTGGCATTGCGCTTGATCACAGGCGCCTGATGTGTCCAAGGTAGATCGACATCTGTTTTTGCAGCTGTTTTGATGATGTTTTTTATCCAACGGCTTTGTTTATTCTTCATGACTTTTGTCCTACTCGTCTCACACTCGTTTGAAATCCAGATTAATTCTAATTTAGCGAGGTCTAATTTGACGGGGCAATGAGGCAAGGAAATGGCAAAATTCGTGAAATTTTTCAGCAAATGGAATTTAATGCGAAATATGCCGAATATTGGAAACCTATGTTTTGTTGGGGTATTTGAACCTTTAGGCCGAATTATAGATCAATTCGGGCGGAAATTGCCAATATTTAACCCTAATTCTGTTTTTATGGGCATATTACAGAAATCAAACGGCCATAATCCACTTCGTTGATATGTACGCTACGGCGGTAGGAATAGAATCGGTCAGGATCATCATAAGTGCAATGCCGTGTCCATTCGGCGGTATGAATGCCTGCGCTGCGCAAGCGCATCAATCCAAAGGCCGGTAAATCGAAATGCACGCGGTCACCTTTGCCACCTGCAAAAAAACGATCATACATCGGATCGGCATTCAAAAAAATTTCCATGAACTCCGGCCCAACTTCGTAATTACGCTGACTGATCGAAGGGCCTATGACGGCTGAAATATTTCTGCGCACAGCGCCCAATCCAATCATTGCATCGATCGTCGCCTCGAGCACGCCATTCAGAGCGCCTTTCCACCCCGCGTGCGCGACACCAACGACACCCGTTGTGGGATCACCAAACAAAACCGGCTCACAATCTGCGGTCAAAATACCAAGCGCGATGCCTTTGGTTTTTGATACCATTGCATCGACGTGAGGTTTTTCGCCTTGGATTGGTGACGTAACATTAAGAACTAAAGCAGAGTGGACTTGATGCACCGAGATCAGCGCGTTTTCCTGAACTGTCATTGCGTCAGCCACGCGGGCGCGATTTATTGTAACAGCTTGGGTTTGGTCACTTGAGCCAAATCCACAATTCAATCCTGAAAAAATACCCGATGATGCCCCGCCGCGACGGGTGAAAAAACCGTGCCTAAATTCCGCGAGGCTATCATGGGAAAGAATTTCAAGGGTCATTCAGAAAATCCGGCAGGTGGCTGTGTGCTTGGCGGATAGATCGCGATGGCTTTAAACAGGGTGCCCATTTCCGTTGGGGCGGTCAAGCGGTTGTGCGCTTTCTGGTGGTTTTCAAGCTGTTCACCGCTTAGGTTTTTGGCCAACATTTCGCTGCGCTGATTGATGCCAAGACGCTCAAGCAACGTGCCTTGCGGGATCATTTTACTAACCGCTGTATGGTTGATTGCAGCAATTGAAAGTGCTTCGAAATCCACATGTGCGGTTAGATCGGATTCACCTGGAGATTCGAGAGGTGTAACAAATTTATGGTCACGCATGGCCTGCAAGGTATCCCCAAGCGAGCGCCAATCGCCATAATCGACAATGATCGCCGCGCCTCCGAATTGGCCAATTCGCGCCGCGATTTCATCTGTGATTGCGGTTGCCGCAGAGCAGACCTCGACAATATCGCCCACACGCGCGTTTTCGCGGCGGCTTTCCAAATTGGGCATATCCACGGCTTCGGAAAGGCCAAAGGCCAATTCACCATCCACCAATCCAACATGGGTTTCCGACCAGCCGCTATCTTGCATGACATATTGGCGGATTGGCAGCGCATCAAAGAATTCGTTTGCCACAAGAAATAAGGGGCCGGTTGGGGCGTTGGCGATGTGATCGATCCAGTTTACAGTATAAGCGGCCAATTTTTCTTTTTGGATGTCACGTAAAACATTCGAGGCCTCGACCAAGGTGATTTCCGCGGCTTGGTGAAATCCGGACACACCCTTTGTCGCCCGTAGAATATCTGCCATCAGTGTGCCGCGCCCCGGGCCGATTTCTGCCAATACAAATTGTACGGGGCTGCCTTGTTGCAACCAGCTTTGCGCCAAACACAAGCCTAACAATTCGCCAAACATTTGGCTGATTTCTGGGGATGTGGTGAAATCACCTTCAGATCCAAAAGGATCGCGGGTGGCGTAATATCCGTGTTTGGGATGCAACAGGCATTCACCCATGTAATCTGACAGGCTGATTGGCCCAGATTTCGCAATGCGGGATTTAAAAATTTCTGTTAGTTTCGTCATCTGTATTTCCTATGTCTTTCGGGCACGGGTGATA
>CAMZKY010000196.1 GCA_947311455.1 uncultured Marinosulfonomonas sp.
AAAACAAAAAGGGCCGCCAAACAGGCAGCCCTTTTCGAATTTCGGTGCGGTGGCGAAGATTAGTTCTTCGCGTAGAATTCCACCACCAGATTTGGCTCCATCATCACCGGGTACGGAACGTCGCCCAATGTTGGTGTGCGCACAAATGTGGCTGTCATTTTGCTATGATCCACATCAACGTAATCAGGCACGTCACGTTCAGCCAATTGTGTGGCTTCCAAAAGAACGGCCATTTGCTTGGAGCGCTCGCGCACTTCAATAACGTCACCTTCTTTTACGCGGTAGGACGGGATGTTCACTTTTTTGCCGTTTACAGTCACGTGACCGTGGTTCACGAATTGACGGGCAGCAAACACAGTGGCCACAAATTTGGCACGGTATACAACCGCGTCAAGACGGCGTTCCAACAGACCAATCAGATTTTCACCTGTATCGCCTTTAACACGCTCGGCTTCGCCATAGATGCGACGGAATTGTTTTTCGGTCAGATCACCGTAGTAACCTTTTAGTTTTTGCTTGGCGCGCAGCTGAATGCCGAAATCCGACAATTTTTGCTTGCGGCGTTGGCCATGTTGGCCGGGGCCATATTCACGGCGATTTACGGGTGATTTGGGGCGGCCCCAAATGTTTTCGCCCATGCGGCGGTCAATCTTGTGTTTGGCAGCGGTGCGTTTGGTCACGGCTGATCTCCTTCAGTTATGATGCGCAAAATGCGCGGAAGGGCGTTGTCCTTTCTCTTGCGAGCGACAGGCAACCTTTTGCAAGGGCCACCAACACCAATAAAAATCCCCAGCCGTTGCGGGCCGGGAACTTGGCGCGTTTATAAGGTGTTCAAAGCAGAGTCAACGAAGAACAAGGCGATCATGCTTTAAAATTTCGGCCTCGGGGCGCGAAAGATTACGCCGTGCATAATTCCCGTAGGAAAACGCATCATTTTCAACGGTTGGGAAATGCGAAAACAATCGATCCCGTTGAATATCGTCAATCGCCGCAAGCGATGTGTTGGCCGGATGAAAGCTTTCACATTCCACCCCGTTGGCCCAAACGATCTGGTGGCGCTCGAGCATCAGATGATAATAGGTCACTTCTTTTAGCGTGTGGTCAATGGTGATCGAGCGATCATTCAGCAAATCACGCGCCGTGACCAACACTTCGTCAGTATTAAACAGCGCCTGCGCCCCGCGCCCTTTGATTAAAACACGGTGCTCTGGCGAGACCAAAAGATCCTCGTCCGGCTCCCCGATATCAAGCGCGCCTTTCCTGATCCGGATCGGGCGCAAATGCGGCATCGCATGCATGCGCGCACCGCTCATTTTGCGCTGGCCGATCCAATGGATATCCTGCACGCCGTCATCTTTGGTTTGCAGGCGGTCGCCTTCGGACAAGTCTTCAACCAGACACGGGCCATTTTCGGTCAGTATCTGTGTGCCTTTGGTAAAACAAATCACACCGCCCATTCCAAGTGCTGTAGATTTAACATCGGCTTTGGGTAAATTGGCCGAAACAACCCAAAAGCCGGTATCTGCCGGTGGAATGTCATCCCGAAATACCAGCAACGGCGGCGTGCCGCGCCCCAAATCAATCAGCATTACATCATATGTAATTTTACCATCGGTCAGCACAAAGCCGTATTCGGGTGAAACATCCCCGATATCAACATCGCGCAAATCCTTGCGCGTGCCCAATGACTCTCCATAAACCTTGCGCACTTTACGTGCGGCCCCTGCCCTTAGATTTGCCATCCCGATCGCATCGCCCAAAACCAATAGCCCTTTAGGGCCGTCAATCTGCACCGTGTCTCCGTGCCACCGCCACGCCGTGCCTGCAGACATTTTGCCCGTCTCCGCCCCGCGTAAACCGTCTAGTTCTGTTTGCGCCCAAGAAATGACAAACGCGCCTTTTAAGCCCGTTCTCATGCTCGATATACCTGTATTGTTTTTATTATTGAGATTAGCGTAACAAAATCAGGACTCTGTGCCTAGAGTCTAATGTTCAAAAAATTGCTGTTTCTGGTAAAAATTTAGCCTGCACACTGATAAAATCATTGTAAACGCCCATTGCAGCGCAAAAACGGCGCAAACGACCAACAATCACCCCCAAGGATCGGCATCGCCCTGCTGGCCGCATTTTGTGTTTTAGCCCCGATGGCAGATGCGCTTGGCAGTGTCATCACCATTGGCGCGGGTCTTTATATGGTTATGCGCGAACGAAAGATTTCAAAGCAGACATAGCGTGATCCAAACATTCCACTGGCAAGATACACAACAAATTGGATTTTGACGTTTCAATCCGAACTCCCCCGCCTACCGCCATATTAGACGTGCCGATTTTTTGATCCGGCGCCAAGGCCATATCTTCAAATGACCATTTTAATCCCGTTACACTTGCTTTCGTTGCCCCCATCGGAAACAAGGAAACCCGCGTGCCTTGGGGCAGATCAATCGTAAACCCATCAGGCACCACAAAACAGATATCCACAGCCCCAATCACAATACATACCTGATGCGCGTTCATCACCAGCCCGTGGTACACCGCCAATTCATGATCAATGCGCCCACCGGTAAATCCAACCGCCAAAACCAGGGACGCTTTGATCCGGCTCAAGCATTTGTGAAAATCTGTGTTGTCCTGTTCGGAAATCCTGAACATGCGTTCGGGCGGGATTTGCGCTATAGTCCCCTCGTCGAGCGAATCAAAATCACCGATAACAAAATCGGGAACACGCGCATATTTCAGTGCAACCGCCGCCGCCCCATCCGCCGCAACCAGAATCGGGGCATGTTTAAGGGCCAGCTCCAAAGCCTCTTTTTGGCACGCGCCCCCGCCCAACAACGAAACCGGGCAATTATTGTGAACAATAGGAGTATTCATCGTGAATTACCGCCAATTTGGAAACGTGCCACATTTTCGCCCCATAAAAACACCCATAAATACCCCGTTTTAATCATGAATTTGATCTATTCTCATACGAATATCCCCTTGCTGGGACGATAATGAACCTAGTGGGGATAAAAAGAAAGCGAGCAAGCCATGATTGGTGCGAGTAAAATTTTAACAGTTTCTTATGGTACATTTTCGTGCACCCTGGAGGGATTCGACGATTCCTTTGGCACGATGAAAGCTATAGCCGAGTACTTCCGTGATCTCGCGGAAAAAGATCGGTATTTTGGTGCAGAACCACCGGTGCCTGACGCTGCTATGTTGGCGCATATTGCGCAAACCGAAATCAACCAGCCTGTCGAAGCAAAAGTTGACGGTAACGACGTTGTGCTGAAACGCGCACTTGTTGATGCTAAAACCGATCCTGTTCCTGAAACAGAAGCGGAAGTGGAAGCAGAAGTGGAAGCAGAAGCGGAAACGGAAGCGGAAACGAAAGAATTACCTGGAATTCCGGATCATATTACACCGGATATTGAGATTAAAGCGGCTGAAACATCATCTGAAGATGATATTCAAGAAGACGAAAGCGTTGCCGCAAAACTGAAACGTATCCGCGCTGCTGTTGCCCAGAACGAAAACAAAGTTGCGGCAACATTTATTGAAGACCAGCATGCAGACGCGCTTGATTCCAATGATCCTGTTGCAGAACCGGCCCGGATTCCACAAGACGTGCAAGAACGGCCTGAACCACAGCGTGATTCTGATGACCAAGCCGTGTTAGATGCCTTTGCCGCATTGGAAAACGATGAAAACGACGCGCTCGATCAAGACGCGCCCGATCAAGAGGAAACAGCTGCATCCGAACAAAAGCCGGAACAAGCTCCTGCTGTCGGCCAAGACGATGAAAATACGGCTGAAGAAATGTCAGGAATAGATGCTATTCTACGCGCCGAGATCAATGCCGCCGTTGATGAAGCCGAACCAGAAACGATGCAAGAAGACCTTGTTGAGGCAAAACCGAAAGCGCCAGCCGCACCCGTTGTTCCAACGCGCCCCAGAATCGTTAAAATGAAAAAAGACGAATATGAGGCTGCCAAACAAAACGGCACATTGGACGCCGCAATCAAAGGCGCCACAGAAAATCCTGCGCCACTGCCACTACTGACATCTTTGTCACCCGAGGATGAAGCCGAACTGTTAAACGAGTTGAACAGCCTAGAGCAAGACATGGGCAAAAGCGAACCTGTTGCACCCATTGCAAACAAACCAAGCGCCAAGCTTGCGGATGGTGGCGGAGAAGACGAAGCTGCGGTTGCCCGTTTGATGGATGAAACCAACGCACAGTTGGAAGAACCAGAAGGATCGCGCCGCCGCTCGGCTATTTCGCATCTGAAAGCTGCGGTTGCCGCAACCGTTGCGGATCGCAAGATTAACCCGTTTGCTTCGAAAACGGATGGCGACGATGCAAAACCCTATCGTTCCGACTTGGCCGATGTTGTTCGTCCGCGCCGCCCTAAAGCCGGCGGGAAAGCAAATGAAAGTGCAACGCCTTTGGTGTTGGTGTCTGAACAGCGTATTGACGAACCGGATCGTGGCACAAATTCGCGCGTGCAACCGCGCCGCGTTGCAGCACAGCCGGCGGTAAAACAGAGCCAGCCTTCCAACAACGGATTTTCTGAATTCGCCTCTAAAATGGGCGTCACCGGTATGGTCGACATTATGGAAGCCGCCGCCGCATATGCGCAATATTCCGAGGGCCATCCAAGTATCGGACGCCCCTATCTGATGCGGTTAGCCGCGCAATTCATCGGCAACGATGGCTTCAGCCGCGAGGAAGGTTTGCGTGCCTTTGGCGAATTGTTACGCCAGGATAAAATCATCAAAGTTAAGCGCGGCCAGTTCGCGATTGCAGAGACCACCCGCTTTAAGCCCATGTCCAACATGGCTGTTGGCTAAAGCATCGGTGCCAAAACTCCCACGTTTCTGCTCGGACTGTGGTTGAGTAACTTGGGCGGGATAGCAATGCTATTCCGCCCTTTTTTTGTTTCAACGCGATTTCACCCTCAAAACGCGCAGTATCACCGCACGCCCTGTTAACCCGCCAAAGCCATAAAAATCTGCCATACGTAAGCCATACGTTTGCCATACGTTTGCCATACAACGGTTTTTTGCACCATCACCCTTGTTAACAAGGGTTTCCAGCCCATTAATGCCGCAAATTCGCCAATCAGCCTTTTTCGTCATCCTTAGGCGCATCAGGATCGGCCTTGCCCACCCCGAGAAAGACAAATTTAAATGGCATGATCCACAGAAACCCGAGGAAAATATATATCGCCAGTTCCAGTAAAAACGGCGGACGATCAAACAAAGACACCACAAACAGCGCTGCCGCAATATAGAGCGGCAGGCCGATCAGCAGAATGACCAAT
>CAMZKY010000197.1 GCA_947311455.1 uncultured Marinosulfonomonas sp.
ATCCGTGTTTGGGATGCAACAGGCATTCACCCATGTAATCTGACAGGCTGATTGGCCCAGATTTCGCAATGCGGGATTTAAAAATTTCTGTTAGTTTCGTCATCTGTATTTCCTATGTCTTTCGGGCACGGGTGATAAACCACATCCCAATCGCAACCATCGGCAAGGATAACAACTGTCCCATAGACATGCCCATGCTACCAATGCGCACGACATGGCCTAAAGGATTGTTCTCTGTTATGAATTGCGCGTCTGCTTGTCGGAAAAATTCAACAATAAAACGTGATATACCGTATCCCATGATAAACAGGCCCATCAAACGGCCCGGCTTTAGCGTCCAGCCACGTTTATAGGCCTGATATAGAATGAGCGCGCCCAGGATTAACCCCTCCATCAACGCCTCATATAATTGGGAGGGATGACGGGCACACAGGTCGACCATGTCGGAGCAATCTTGCGCCGCGTCGCCGGGGAAAATCACAGCCCACGGCACGTTCGATGGTTTACCCCACAATTCTGCGCTGTTGAAATTGGCTAATCGCCCAAGGAACAGGCCCATAGGGGCGGCCATCGCCATCAAATCGCCAAAAGATAACATCGGGATTTTATGTTTCTTGCAAAATATGACGCCGGCAATCACCACACCGGCAAACCCGCCATGAAATGACATCCCGCCACCCCAGACCTGCAGGATTTCCAAGGGGTTCCGAGAATAATAACCAAAATTGTAAATCAAGGTGTATCCGATGCGCCCGCCGAAAATAATGCCCAGCACCGCCCATGTTAAGAACGCCTCGGTTAATTCGGTGGTCATCGGGGGGGTGTTATTTCGCCAAAGGCGTGTGGCCTTAACGGCGCGCAGCACAATTTGGTAGCCGATGACAATGCCGGCGATATAAGCCAGTGCATACCACCGTAGCGCCACGCCGAAATCAAAAAAATCGAAGCTAAAAATTTCGTTGCCGACGCCGGGAAAAGGGATAACTGCTTTCATATTGCTTCCTGCCTGTTGATTTAGGGGAAAGTCAACCTTGAGATTTCTGCTTTGTCATATCATATAGACATTATCAGTAATGCCGGAGGCCTAAATGCAGACCCGAAACAAAGTTCTAGATGATATTTCGCAGTTGATGACCAACGCTATGGGCGTGGCACAAGGCGCAAAAGACGAAGCCAACACGGCAATGAAAAGCATGGTGGATCGTTGGATGGCTGATCGCGATTTTGTATCGCGCGAGGAATTTGATGTGGTGCGTACCATGGCACAAAAAGCCCGTGAAGAAAACGAAGCATTATCGGCGCGCCTAGATGCCTTGGAAATGGCTGGAAAAAAGAAAACGACCACACGCAAAAAGGCGTAGTCGTTTCAAAAGCTATCGTTTCGTTTTTGGTTCTAAAAATCTTCCCATTCATCCAATGGATCCGCACTGGCTTGTGGTGCAATGTTGCTGGTGGTGATTTGCTGCACCACCGCTTTCTTGGCGGGAGGTGTCGGTTTTGTTGACATTGGAAGTTGTGTTGGGGCGCTTGCGCTTGCCGTGATTTTGTTTGCACTGCCGTTATCAAATGAAAACCGGGTTATGACGCGCGCAAGATTTTCCGTTTCATGTTTTAAAGCAACACTTGTTGCGGTGGTTTCTTCAAACATAGCTGCATTTTGCTGTGTCGATTGATCCAGTTGTTTCGCAGCTGTGTTAATTTCCGAAATGCTTTTGGTTTGTTTCGTTGTCGAGGCCGAGATATCCGAAATCTGTGCGGCAATCCCTGCCACACTATCGGAAATAGATTTCAACGCTTCGCCGGTTTGATCAACCATGGTCACGCCTTTGTTAACTTGTTTTTCACTTTCCGAAATCAAGGCCGAGATTTCTTGCGCAGCATCGGACGAGCGGGCGGCAAGATCGCGTACTTCCGAAGCAACCACAGCAAACCCGCGTCCGGCGCTGCCGGCACGTGCGGCTTCAACACCGGCGTTTAGGGCTAACAAATTGGTCTGAAACGTAATGTCATCAATCAAAGTGATTGTCCGACCGATGGCTTTTGCTGAAGATTGAATTTCACGCATGGCCTCAATTGTATTATTGACAATTTCGTTGCTTTCTTCGACACGTTGTTGAATCTGAACTGCTTCGGTATTGGCATTGCTGGCTTTGGTTGCGGTGTTGGTAACGATGTCCGACATGGCCTGAATGGAAAGGGCCGTTTGTTCTAGGGTGACTGCAGATTGTTCTGTGCGCGTTGCAAGGCTTGTTGCTGCATCGGCCACTTCTACAGTGGATTCGCCAATCAGGGTGCTGCTTTGATTGATTTCCAGCATACTATCAGCAAGGCTTTCCGTTGTTGCATTCATCCGATCACGAATTTCGGCAAAAACACCGCTGAAATCGCCGGTCAATGTGTAGGTCAGATCACCACTTGAAAGTGCATCAAGTGCAAGTTTGATTTGGTCAAGCCCGTTGCTGGTTTTGTCGCCAATACGATTAATGCCTTCGCAAATCTCGCCGAGAACGCCTTCTTTGTCGCTCGTTTCAAGTCGTTGACTGAAATCCCCCTTTGAGCACGCCGCGACAACCACTGAAATTTCTTCAGCTGCTTTTTGGTCACGTTTGCGCACGGATTCTAGTTCTTCTTCGCGCTTGGCAATCCGCTCGGCTTCGGCGTTACGCTCGATGCGTTGCATTTCTCTGATTTTTTCCGCCTCGTGTTCTCGCGTCTCACTTAATTCTACTTCCTTACGTTGATTTTCTGAGATGTTTTTACGTAATTCATGCAAAGCTACAGCCACCGCTGAAAATTCGTCAGAACGATCGGTTTCAAGCAAAAGCGGTGTATCCATGTCATTTGACATGACTGTTGAAATATCCGAATCTAACGCATCAAATACCTTTTGCAGAGTGCTTCTCACAAAAGTGATCGTTAAAATCGTTATTAAAGCACTGATTCCTGCAAAAAGCATCAATGTAAAAACCAGAGAGTTGTTCTGTGTTTGAAGTCGCTGAGATTTCAAGCTTAGCAAACCCAAATCAATAGACGTTTTCTCTTCTACATTGTTAATTAGCTCTTTCAGGGCGCCGCCCATTTCTGCAGCAACCGTGTCAAACTTTTCCATCATCACGTTGCCCCCAGCTGGTCCAGATCTAATGTAGGTATTGGCCATTTTTTGACCACCGGTATAGAAGGCATCAAATGTTTCAGGTAGATCGTCTAGATCGCTAACGATTTCCGTAAAACCCAGCTCATTGGCGTAGGTGATTGCGTTTTTCACATCCTGTTTGAATTTTACTGAAAATCGCATCGCCTCGTTAAATCCATCATCAAAGCCGGGCAACCCGCGTGTGGCCGAAATGTCTGTAAGCCAACCTTGGACTAAAATGATATCTTCGTTGATATCTTTGATTGCGACAACCAAAGGGATAGTATCTTTGGAAATGCGTTCAACTTGAGCTTCGTTTTCGTATAAGCTGCTTTTTTGATTGGAAAGGGTGTAGATTGCGGTACCGATACCGCCCCACGTCACAAGCAGAATAGCGGTAATTGCAGCAAAAATCTTGAATTTAATTGTCATCAGGGGGTTGCTCCAATACAGGCGTAAAAAGGAAATATTTCACGGCCTGTCTAAAGCAAACAAGTTTTTTGCACGTTAACTGGCGAAAGATTAGCCAGTTTCTTCTTTCAAATGTAGTTTCATATCCATCAATACATGCTGCAAGGCCTGTGTTTCCCGCATCAATCGCTTGGCTTCATTTATTGTAATGATGCCATCTTCGATTGATTGGGAATATTCCGCCATCAGCATAGCAAAGCGTTGGGATAAAGCCACGACATCGGAATTGATACCACCATCAGGGGTGTTGCGCCGCTCTTGATCAAAGGAAATTGT
Source organism: uncultured Marinosulfonomonas sp. (assembly GCA_947311455.1). GTDB lineage: Bacteria > Pseudomonadota > Alphaproteobacteria > Rhodobacterales > Rhodobacteraceae > Profundibacter. The sequence goes on from CAMZKY010000197.1 coordinate 3,881, forward strand.
GATTCCCCCCAATTCAGCCAGAGCAGATGTAACATGGGGATATCCAGTGGCTCTTTCCAAAGCGGCAACAGCATCAATCGGCATGTAGCGATCTGTGTGTTCTGGCGAATCAGAGTAATAACGCCCTAAAGTTGCTTTTGATTTGCCGGTAAGCTTACAAGCGGCTTCGATTCCAACGCTCTTCACCAAGGATTCGGTGTGTTTTTTTAAATAATTTCCGATATTTTCCATTTCGCACCCATAATCGCCTCCCAAAATACATTTGGGGGAATAACTCTGATCTTTTCCCATTATTGGATATTGCATACACCGCTATAAGTAAACCAATCCTGTGTTTTTGGGATTGTTGTGAGTGGCCGGCGTCCCCAGCGCTGGTTTGGGTGGGGGTTTTCGTGTTTCTGTCTTGTGGGACGGGCAGAGCCAATGTGAATTGGCAGTCGCATGAACCCCTTTCGGTTTGTAAAAGGTGCACGAGGTTCGGGACATCCCAAGGCGTCAGCCTAAACCGAACCTCACTTTTACGATTGCCAGCGGGGCTGCGACACTTCCACAGATGTTGCACTAAGCCATCACGCGTTGAAACTCCCACCCTTCTTTTCCAGCACGTATTTTCTTGTGTGGGCTTGCGAATTGCCACAACACAAGGCACATATTGGCCATGGCAAAACTTTATTTTCACTACTCTACAATGAACGCCGGCAAATCCACAATTTTGCTGCAAGCATCGCATAATTACATTGAGCGGGGCATGAAAACCTATTTGATTACCGCGCGGCTTGATCGGCGGGCGGGGGAGGGGCGCGTTGCCTCCAGAATCGGTATTGGCGCTGATGCTGATACATTTGAAGTTGGTGAAAATTTATTTCTCAAAATCAAGCAACGTTTGGAGCAGGGCCCATGCGCCTGCATCTTTATCGACGAAGCGCAATTCTTAACCAAAGAGCAGGTCTGGGAACTGGCCCGTGCGGTTGATGATTTGCGGGTTCCGATAATGTGTTACGGTTTGCGCGTTGATTTCAGAGGTGAATTATTTCCGGGTTCTGCCGCTTTATTGGCCTTAGCCGATGAAATGCGCGAAGCTCGGACAATTTGTCATTGTGGAAAAAAGGCGACAATGGTTGTGCGCACCGACGGGGATGGAAATGTGCTGGTTGATGGCGCTCAGGTGCAAATCGGCGGAAACGAGGCCTATGTTTCCTTGTGCCGAAAACACTGGCGCATAGAAACCGGCGATTTAATAGCTGATTCCGATAAAAAAACAAACTGATATGTACCCAAAGCACGGCAATCGCTTGAAGCTCCTGTGTTTCCCATCGTTTGCATTGTGTGATTCAAAGGCCCCCTCAAACCAAAGAGGAGGCCGCAATGCCCATGCCCGATTTACTCGCCCATTTTTCCGCTCTCGAAGATCCGCATCAAAGCTGGAAAACGCTCTATCCCCTGCCCGAAGTCCTGTTGATCGTGCTGTGCGGCGTCATGGCCGGAGCCGACGATTTTGTCGAAATCGAACGCTGGGCGCAGCGTAAAATGAACTTTCTGCACCGCCTTTTGCTATTCAAAAACGACATTTGACCCGCGTTTATATAGCCAAGCGACATATTTATGATATTACTCCCTCTATGAGTCATCCAGTTTCATTCCGCCGCCATGTTTTGCGTGTTAAAGAGTGTGAGGGGTTGAGTTTTGGCGAGACAGCCGACCGGTTTTCGGTGGGGATTGCTTCGGTGAAGCGCTGGTCCAAACGTTTGGAGCCTAGGTGTTTAGTCCTGGACTTTGATGGTGTATTATATTCCCAAGAATGGAAGGAAGGATTATGGGACAAATTTTACACGGCAGCGCCACAAC
>CAMZKY010000198.1 GCA_947311455.1 uncultured Marinosulfonomonas sp.
ACATGGCGGCGGAATGAAACTGGATGACTCATGGGTTGATAATATCATAAATATGTCGCTTGGCTATAAATGCCCCCATCACGGAAAACAGACCAATTGCCAGTAACATTCGGCTCATGCCACGGGTGATGTTCATGATGTCAACCGCGACAAGGCCCAGCAGGCAGCATCGGCGACGACCGGATCGGCATCTTCCACCAAACCCTTCGCCGTATCCAACAGACCCTGATCGCCCGAATTGCCTATCGCATACAAAACATTACGCACAAATCGCCCGCGTTTAATGCGTTTGACAGGGCTACCGGAAAACATTTCACGAAATTGCGCATCATCCAGAATGGCAAGGTCTGCCAATTTCGGGGCCAGTAATTCTGTCCGCGCGGCATAACGGATTTCCTTTGCCTCGGCGGCAAATTTATTCCATGGGCAGGCAGACAAACAATCATCGCAACCATAGATGTGATTGCCAATTAGCGGGCGCAATTCAAGATCAACCGGACCGTCATATTCAATCGTTAGATAGGAAATGCAGCGCCGCGCATCCAGTTGATAAGGCGCTGGAAACGCGCCTGTCGGGCAGGCATCAAGGCAGGCGGTGCATTCACCGCAATTGTTGCGCCCGGCCTCGTCGGTAGGAAATTCAACCGTGGTGAAAATCGCCCCTAGAAAAAACCAGCTGCCCAAATCGCGCGCGACCAGATTGGTGTGTTTACCCTGCCAGCCCAAACCCGCCGCAGCGCCCAAGGGTTTTTCCATCACCGGTGCCGTATCAACAAACACTTTGATCTGGGTGTCTGGCGATTGTTCAATCAGCCAGCGCCCGACCCGTTTCAAGCGCTTCTTTACAATATCATGGTAATCACGGTTTTGGGCATACACACTAATCGCGCCGCGATCCGGCATCCCGACAACCTGCATAGGATCATGATCGGGGGTATATGTTTCGGCCAGCATAATCACCGATTTTGCCTCGGGCCACAGGGCGGTTGGATCACCGCGCCAATTCATCCGCTGTTCCATCCAGCCCATTTGCCCATGCCGGCCTTTGGCCACATATTCAGCCAAACGATCCGCAATTTGCGGCACGTCCGACGGGGTGCAAATACGGCATTTGCTGAACCCTTCGCCAAGTGAAAACTCAATCAGGCGGGATTTTAGATCAGCGCTCAAAAATCAAGGTCTGCGTAGTGGGCGGGGGGAGGAAAGCCTGAAATTTGATCCGCCAAGATCGAGCGGAATGCAGGGCGCGATTTGATCTTGGCGTACCATTCTTTAACATTTTCAGACCGGTTCCAATCCACATCGGAAATATAATCCAGTGCCGATAACTGCGCGGCGGCGGCGAAATCGGCAAGGCTCATTTGATTGCCAGCCAGCCAACGGCGCTGATCCAGCAACCAATCCATATAATCCAGATGGTATTTGATTTTGCGCGCGCCGGATTTGATCTGTTTGCTGTCTGGATATCCCTCGCCAATGATCTTTTTGATCACCCGTTCAAACACCAGTTTTGACGTCACTTCGTGATAAAATTTATCGTCGAACCACGCCACCAAACGGCGCACTTCATAGCGGGCTTTGGTGTCATTGGGCATCAGCGACGGGTTTGGATAGGCCTCTTCCAGATATTCGCAAATCGCGCCTGAATCCGCCATGGTGATGCCGTCAATTTTCAGAATAGGCACTTTTCCAGCGGGGTTTCGGCGCAAAAATTCCTGATTCTTCTCCCAGTATTTTTCCTCAACCAGCTTCACCTCGATCTTCTTTTCCGCCAAAGATAGGCGAACCTTGCGGCTGAAGGGGGAAAGCTGCATGTGATAAAGGGTGTTCATCGGGCTACTCGTTTAAATCATTTATACCTAATTGCCGCGAATGGGCAAAGAATTCAACCTTCGAAACAGGCGGCACGCCCATCTCTGCCGATTGTTGCGGCACCATCCATGATTGACGCCGCTTTTTTGCGCGTTGCATTTGACGGTTTTGAGGCCGAGCGGCCTTTGGGATTGGGCAAAACTGCCGCTAAACGCGCAGCTTGCGCGGCGGTTAATTCATCCGGCCCCACTTTGAAATAGTGCCATGACGCAGCTTCAACGCCAAACACACCCTCATCAAACTCTGCCACGTTCAGATACACCTCGATAATCCGGTGCTTTGTCCAAACCGCTTCGACAACAGGGGTGATCAGCGCCTCAAGAGCCTTGCGCACCCAACTGCGGCCTTGCCACAGGAATACGTTTTTAACCACTTGCTGGCTGATGGTTGAACCACCCCGCGCGCTGCCCCCCTCGATCGCAGCACGAATGGCCTTTACGTCAAAACCCCAATGCTGGCAGAAATTGGCATCCTCCGCCGCCACAGCCGAACGCGCCAGATCAGGCGTGATATCCTCAAGCGCGACCCAGCTTTGATCAACCCCCCCCAAACGGCGCCCCTCGGAAAACATATAAGGCGTGGTCGGGGGATCAACAAAAGAGAACAGCGAAATTGTTAGCAGTGCGGCAGCAATCATCGTGAAACTGATCCTATAAAGCCAACGCCAGAAAAAGCGTATAACCCGACGGCCAAAGGGAAGGCCGGATTTACGCTTTTTGGACGATTTTCTCCGTGCGGGTTTCTTTTTTGCTGATTTGGCCACGGGGTAATATCCAATGCGTGTTGCATAAGGTCAAGCCAAGATCTGCAAACAAAAATGCCCCCCGAAAATGATGCGGTAAAAACCCGGCTTCGCTTAGTGCGATGCGATAATCGCGCCTGCGATCACACCAAAAATTGCAGCAGCAGCAACATCTTGGTTGTGTTTATTTGTGCGGCGCGATTGTGCGGCTTGATTGGCGCTCAGGTAATTTGCGCTAACCCACCCATCGGGGCCGTTATGCTGAATATAGCACCAGCTGCCGCGGCATTCGGTGATCGTTACATTTTCATTGCGATAAAGCGCGTCAACACGGGCGTAACGTGTGCCGGGGCCCGAGCGCACATTGACCGGCGAACGCGCATATCCTTCGGCCGCAAAGACGCTGCTGATTGATCCGGTGAAT
>CAMZKY010000199.1 GCA_947311455.1 uncultured Marinosulfonomonas sp.
AACAACAAATACAGCAACGCCAGGAAAAGCCAGTACAGCAACCCGCTGCTAGTGCGCCGCGCGATGAAGTAAAAGTTATTGAAATCGCGCCTGTAGCAACGCGTGCGCGCATGCGTGCACGCCATTGGCTGGTCATATTAAGCTTTCTTCTGGCAGTAATTATTCCGTCGGGGGGCGCAGGCTATTATCTGTATGTCATCGCAGCTGATCAATATGCGTCAACCGTTGGGTTTACCGTGAGAACGGAAAAATCCTCGACAGCTATGGATTTTCTTGGCGGTCTTGCCAATTTTTCAGGAAACAGCTCTTCCGACACTGATGTTCTGTATAAATTTATCCAAAGCGTGCCTTTGGTTCAAGCTGTAGACAAAAGCCTGGATTTAAAAGCAATGTATCGACGGCCCGACTTTGATCCTGTTTTCGCCTTAAAAGAAGATGCGTCTATCGAAGAGCTGACCGACTATTGGGTTCGCATGGTGCGCATTTCCTATGAATCCTCAAGCAAACTAATCCAGATCGAAGTCCGTGCATTTTCGGCACAAGATGCCCAAACGATCGCTAAAGAAATTCTAAGCCGCTCAAGCATTATGATCAATAAATTGTCGGCGGTTGCGCGTGAAGACGCCACTCGTTTTGCACGCGAAGAACTTGATCATTCTGTGTTGAGATTAAAAGATGCGCGCAAAGCTATTCAGTTTTTTCGGAATGAAAATCAAATCGTAGACCCCACGGCTGACATCAGCAGTCAAATGGGCCTTCTGAATTCTCTGCAAGCCGAATTGGCGCAATCTCTTATTAGCCTTGATTTATTAACCAGCACGGCCACCAATAGCGATCCAAGAATTGCACAAACCAATAGAACGATCGAAGCAATCGAGAAACGGATTAGAGAAGAGCGTAACAAACTTGGTGTCGGCGGTAGCGCATCCAATAGTGGAAATGCGTTTGCAGATCTTGTTGGCCAATATGAAAGCTTGCAGGTTGATTTAGAATTTGCCCAAAAAGCATATTTATCCTCGCTGGCGGCGTTTGAAGCATCAACTGCCGAAGCGCGGCGTCAGAGCCGGTATTTAGCGGCCTATATCCTGCCAACGCTTGCCGAAACACCCCAATACCCCGAAAGGCTAACCTCGTTAATTGTTTCGATCCTTATTCTAACCGGTTTCTGGCTTATCCTTGTTCTGGTATTTTATAGTGTGCGTGACAGGCGGTAAAATGATCCGATTTGAAAATGTCTGTAAGACCTTTCAGCTTAGTGGCTCCAGAAAAGTTGTTGCGAACAATATCAATGCCGAATTTACATCTGGTAAGTCAGTCGCACTGCTAGGCCGCAATGGCGCCGGAAAAAGCACCCTGATGCGGTTGATATCCGGGGCCTTAAGCCCTGATAGTGGCCGAATCGTGATAAAAGGAACGGTATCGTGGCCTGTCGGATTTGCTGGTAGTTTTCACCCTGATCTTACAGGTGCGCAAAATGCACGTTTTGTCGGGCGTGTTTATGGCGTGGATACCAGTGAACTTTTGGCATTCGTAGAAGATTTTGCGGAACTTGGTGCACATTTTCGGCAACCGGTTCGAAACTATTCCTCTGGCATGCGTTCACGCTTGGCTTTTGGAATTTCAATGGGAATTCATTTCGATATTTATCTGGTGGACGAAGTTATGTCTGTTGGAGATGCCGCATTTCGTCAGAAAAGCATTGCGGTAATGAATGAGCGGATCAAACACAGCGGCGCAATAATCGTAACCCACTCAACACCTATGGTGCGTCAGATGTGCGATTCAGCGGCAATTCTGGAAAACGGGAAGCTTACATTTTTTGATGACTTGGAACAGGCACTTGAATTGCATGCGCAGAATATGAAAACAACAGCCGTTTAGCCTTGCATCAACTGTGTGATGCAAGGCAATGAACTATCTATCAAGAAAATATACGGCGCGTTAATTTAGCAGCTGGCTTAGGTAATACCCATACCGGTTTTTTGCAAATAGCTCAGCCCGTTTCATCAAGGCTTCATCGTCGATCCAGCCAGATGTATAAGCGATTTCATCCGGACAACCCGTTTGCAACCCCTGTCTCATTTCCAAAGTGCGCACAAAATTACCCGCATCAAGCAAGCTGCCGTGTGTGCCCGTATCAAGCCAGGCATAGCCACGGCCCATATTTTTAACCTTCAAGGCAGCATCGGCCAAATAGCTTTCCAGCAGGTCGGTAATTTCCAATTCGCCGCGTTTAGACGGCTTAATCTGTGCGGCCCGTTCTGCGGCGGTATTGTCCATAAAATACAAACCGGTCACCGCATAGTTGGATTTGGGCACTTCCGGTTTTTCAACAATGGAACGCACCTTGTTATCTTCATCAAAATCCACAACACCATAGCGTTCTGGATCAGCAACGTGGTATGCAAAGACGGTGCTGCCGTCTTTGGAATTGTCGGCTTCTTTCAAAAGGGCGGGCAAACCATGGCCAAAAAAGATGTTGTCACCCAGAACCATCGCAGAAGGCGCGCCGTCCAGGAAATCTTTGGTTAAGAGATAAGCCTGCGCCAAACCTTCTGGCGCGGGCTGCGCGATGTGGGTTAGGGAAATTCCCCACTGGCTTCCATCACCCAGCGTTCTTTTAAACTGTTCCTGATCATGGGGCGTCGTAATAATCGCGATTTCCCGAATACCCGTCAGCATCAGAACACTTAAGGGGTAATACACCATAGGTTTGTCATAAATGGGCAAAAGCTGCTTTGAAACACCGATAGTGATTGGATAAAGCCGTGTTCCAGAACCACCGGCAAGAATAATGCCTTTACGATTTGTCATTTTAATCTCTCAATTCTAATAATACGCGTGCTAAACTTTCACGCCAGTTTTCTTGTTTAATACCAAATACTTCTTCCGTCGAAGAGCAATCCAACCGCGAGTTTTCGGGCCGCGGGGCAGGCACAGGAAAATCGATTGCCAGAATGTCCTTCACATCTACAGATAATCCACTTTGTTCAAAAATAAAACGGGCAAAATTTGCCCAGTTCACAGCCGGAGCGCCGGAATAATGATATGTTCCGGCTTTTTCGGGCGACATTTGCAAGGTTTGTGCAATTTTCATACATGCCTTGGCTATACCTGCCGCCGATGTCGGCCCGCCAATCTGATCACAAACAATACTAAGCTGTTCGCGATCGGCCCCAAGCCTAAGCATGGTTTTTACAAAATTATTACCATGGGCAGAATAAACCCAAGACGTTCTCAAAATTGCATGGTTTCCGCCAACCAACCGAATGGCATCTTCACCCCGCAGCTTGCTTCGCCCATACACCCCTAAAGGGCCGGTTGGATCTGTGGGCCTCCACGGTTTTTCGCCAGAGCCGTCAAATACATAATCCGTTGAAATATGAACAAACGGAATGCCCTTCTTGTGGCACGCGATGGCCATTTCTTTTGGGGCGTCACCATTGACAATATTTGCAAGGTCTTCTTCGCTTTCGGCCTTATCCACAGCCGTATGCGCCGCCGCGTTTATCACCGCGCGGACAGGGCTATTCATAATAACGTCTGATACACTTTTGGGGTTCGATAAATCTGCAACATCGCGTCCAACGGCGATTACGCCCTCGTATTTTTGCAGTTCGGTTGCAACTTGACCAGTTTTACCAAACACCAAAACACTCATGCTTTTGCGCCCAATCGCTCTCCGACGCCATGCCGTTGCTGCAAAGGCTTCCACCAGCTTTCATTGTCCAGATACCATTGCACGGTTTTTTCGATCCCCTGCTCGACAGTGACAGACGGGCGCCAATTCAGCTCGTTGCGAATGCGGTTTGGATCGATTGCATAGCGCAGATCATGGCCGGGGCGATCCGTTACGAATGTAATCAAATCACTATAGCTTGTTGATTTGGGGCGCAAACGATCTAGAATGTCACAAATATTCCGCACCAAATCGATATTTCGGGCCTCGTTTTCTCCACCGATATTATATGTTCTGCCATTTTTACCTTTTTGCAAAACCGTCAATAGCGCATCAGCGTGATCTTCAACATATAGCCAATCACGGATATTTTCGCCATTCCCGTATACCGGAATGTCTTTGCCCGCCAGCGCATTCAAAATCACCACAGGAATCAGTTTTTCGGGAAAATGATAGGGACCGTAATTATTTGAGCAATTCGTCAGAACAACAGGCAATCCATAGGTTTCGTTCCACGCCCGCACCAAATGATCGCTTGAGGCCTTGGAGGCTGAATAGGGGCTTGTCGGGGCATAAGGCGTGTCTTCGGTAAACATACCTTCGTCATCCAATGAGCCATACACCTCGTCAGTTGAAATGTGGTGAAAACGAAATGTATCCGGTTGGCCATTTTCGATCCAATAGCGACGCGCCGCTTCAAGCATTGTGTAGGTGCCGATGATATTTGTATGGATAAAATCGCCCGGCCCATCAATAGAGCGATCAACATGGCTTTCCGCTGCAAGATGCATGATCGCATTAGGCTTGTGCGTCTCAAGAATATCATCAATCGCTTTGCGATCACATATATCGGCTTTTACAAACGTGTATCCGGGATCATCGCTAACAGAGGCAACATTTTCCAGACAGGCCGCATATGTAAGCGCATCAACATTGACCACTTGGTGACCCTGCGCAATAGCAAGCCGAACCACAGCCGAGCCAATAAAGCCCGCGCCGCCTGTTACTAGTAATTTCATGTTATTTCTCGCTGTATTTAAATGGGCTGATAAAATCTTTTAGTAAAATAGCATCTTCATCCTTTTGAGACAATGATACTTCTGCACTCACATCCGGCCATTTTATGTCGATGTCAGGATCACTCCAATGCACACCGCCATCGCATTCAGGTGAGTAAAAATCTGTGCATTTATAAATGATTTCGGTATCCGGAACCAACGTTAGGAAGCCGTGCAAAAAGCCCTTTGGAACCAAAAGCTGTTTACCGTTTTCAAAGCTAAGAATTTCGCCAACCCATTCCCCGAAGGTGGGTGAGCCAACGCGTATGTCAACGGCAACATCAAACAATTCTCCGCGCCCGCATCGAACAAGCTTGTCTTGTGCGTGTGGGGGGGATTGAAAATGCAAACCACGCAGCGTTCCTGCTTTTGTCGAAAACGAATGGTTATCTTGCACAAAATCCAGCTCAATTCCGGCATCCGCTAGAACATTTTTGTTCCAGCTTTCACAAAAAAAACCTCGTGAATCCGCAAACCGTTTGGGTGTGAGTATTTTTACGCCGGAAAGCTTTGTTTCAATAATATCCATTATTTCCAATTCAACCTACACGTATTCACAGCACGCCCTTGTTTGTTATTATAGCCGACGATACTTCAAAGCAATAGATACTTAAAGATGCGCAACCAGCGAACCCTGCAAGAGAGAAGCCTGTGATTACAAACGATTAATGAAACAGGCATAATAGAGGGCAATATTTCCCATCCAGGATTGACGGTAAACTCCCGATTTTCTCAAAGCCTGAAATCGCTTGAATATCGACCCTCTTCTGGCTGCTCCAAAGGCTTTGAATGTTTCTGCTTCTTCAGAACCAAAGCGCGCTAAATTGGTTTCAAGGGCGCGGCAGTTGATTTGATTCCATGTTTTGAAACGTCCGGAAATAAGCAAGTAAATTCGATGTAGCTTTGCCCATCGTGATAGATTTGAACCGATCAAATTGGCTTCATGTTGACGATATAAAAGGGTCGGCGTCGGGTCATAAATCGCAG
>CAMZKY010000200.1 GCA_947311455.1 uncultured Marinosulfonomonas sp.
ACCCAAACGTCTTGCTGCGGCTATTTAGGATATTTGGAGCGGGTGAAGGGAATCGAACCCTCGTATTCAGCTTGGGAAGCTGCTGCTCTACCATTGAGCTACACCCGCAGTCGGTGTCTGTTATGCGGTTTTTTATGGGTTTGCAAGTGGGGTTTATGGCGCGTCAATGTTAATCAAATCCAAAATATCTAACATATGATGAATCACGGTTGCGCCAGCGGTTTTCATTTTGTCAGAGTCATTAACCGGATCACCGCAGTCCCCCGAAACCCGCGCTCTCGCTGCGGTCCCGGCGATCACGGCGGTTACAGAATTCTCAATAATAAACGCGCCGTTGTCTTGGCGTTAGCGTGGTGTATACTGCCTACAGATATACCTTCTGAAGTCACATCTTGCCCGTTGCCAGGTCGACCTGAAGGTCGACACGTCAATGCAATGACACTAAGTCAATCGTAACATGGGTCAGGCCCTCAAGCCGCAGTCACATAATCACAGTTATATCAAATTCCTTAATTCAGCATTTCAATTAGCCCAGCCCAATCATTCGAAGACCAAACCTGAATTCCATTTTGCAACAACAGTGCGGTGGTCAGACCGGTGCCTTTTATCCGTACGCCGTCAAAGCGCCCCGAATAGGTAAAGTTTCGCCCACAAGACGGGCTATTTTCCGTTAAAATCGCATGTTTGCACTGATGTTTGAGCGCCATCGCCAACGCTGCCTGCGCGCCATCCATAAACGCGCGCGTTACATCACTGCCGTTGATATCCAGAACCCGCGCGTCGCTGCTTAAAACCTGATCCGCAGTTTTCCCTGCTTCGATCTCGGCAGGTGGGCGCGGCACAGGTAATCCGCCTGCAATTTCGGGGCAAAATGCGATCAGGCGGCCTGCGGATTGCCATTGATCCCAAATTGCATTTGCAAGGGCTTTGTGGCCGCCATCATAGCGCACCTTTTGCCCCATTAGGCACGAGCTGACCAAAATCTTTTCCATACCCCACCATGACCCGCCACAAAATGATGCGCAAGATTGTAATTGCGCAGGGTTTGATTATCTGTGATCAAATACCAGTCAATATGCACGAGGCTTAGAATGAATTTTATCAAACGCAATATCGAATTCCCCCCTGTCTGGCTTGTCGCCTTTTTGGCAATCGCTTGGTATCAGGCGCGCAATTTTTCCTATGGGCTGAATTTTGGTGGCGAATGGGCCAGTATGCTGGGTGGTCTGCTGGTGGGCGGCGGATTGCTGTTGATGTTGCTTGCGGTGATGGAATTCCAGAAACACAAAACCACCTTCGTGCCGCGCCGTGAAAGCACCAGTTTTATCCAATCCGGCATTTTTAAACGCACTCGTAACCCGATTTATGTGGGCGACGCGATGGTGCTGCTGGGGATGATCCTGTACTGGGATGCGGTTTTATCCCTGCCACTGGTGCCGATCTTTGTCTGGATTATCGAGAAACGGTTTATCATGGGCGAAGAAAAACACCTGCGCCGCACATACCGCGCGCAATATGCGTCGTATGAAAATAAAGTGCGGCGTTGGGTGTAGGGCGATTTTGCCCGGGTTTCACAAATATGTATCTATCTTACGCTGTGGTTTTGATTTGAGGGTGCTTGATGGGGATCTGCTTGTTCGTGGTTGTGTTAGGTCTACGCCCTAGCAAAAAACCCGCGGTCATGACTGTCACGGTAAGTTACACACCAATCCCGCGCGAGGCCGCCATACATTCATGCAACGCATATTCCACACGGTTTGAAGTGCTGTTTTCAAAGAGATCCTGCTGATTGGCGTATTGATCTCTCCATATCACCAAAGCATCCGCCAATTGCGAGTCTGTCATTGCTTGTTGTTCGTTGATTATTGTTTGAACATCGGAATAGTCATAATCATACGTTCCATCAGGCCACAGCCCCTCGGCAAAAGACGCATCCGCATATGCCACAGCGCCTTCTATACCAGATGGGCAGGCTTGAAATGTATAGTTTTCAATCAGATCAAGATTGCTACCAGGCAGTTCCGTGCCGTTTAAATCTGCGGCAATGACATTGGTTAGGATTGTAATACCACCGCCAATAGAGGCGGTCACAGCAATTCCCATGCCAATCGACGCCGCCGTAAGAACAACCCAATCAACGGTGATAGCACCGGATTCCGAGATAATAAAATTTCGCATTGCTGACGCCATGGTGTGTCCGTTTCCAAGGAATGATCTGAATTCGTCAATCTCACTACTGCGTCGTCAATCATTTCGGCAGAATTGTGTCATAGATATTACATTTTTTGGACAAACAGCAGGCATATATGGTAATTCAACGGCAATCGGCGCTTACTTAGCGGTTTTAACGAGTTCTGCAATCACCTTCGGGGCCATCATAACATCGTCCAAAGTGCAATCAAATTGCCCAACTTGCATCCGGATCACAAAGGCGCCTTTGTGGCGGGTTTGGGTCAGGTAAATACGCCCGTCTTTATTGATCCGCCTTAGTAACGTTTCGGTTTGTGCGTCGCTCTCGTTCAACCGAAACGTAAACAAAGACAGCGCCGGTGGCGTCGTGATCTGAACCCCGGGTATTTTTGCAATCGCATCACAGGCCATTTGCGCCCAAGCGACATGATTTCGAATGCGTTGGCGCAAGCCACTCAGGCCATAGGCGCGCAGGGTGAACCACAGCTTTAACGCCCGAAACCGCCGCCCCAAAGGCACGGTCCATTCATTGTAATTTACCACGTCATCCTGATCCAGCGTGGTTAAATACGTTGGCCGCGATCCCAGCGTATTGATTTGATCCTTTGGATTGCGCAAAAACTGGATGGCGCAATCAAATTGTGCACCCAGCCATTTGTGCGGATTAAACACAATGCTGTCGGCATTTTCGATCCCCGCCCATAGATGGCGGAACTCGGGGCAGATCATCGCGCTTCCGGCCCACGCAGCATCCACATGCACGGTAAGGCCATGTTTATGTGCAATTTCAATGGTTTCCTTGATGTTGTCACTGGCCCCGATGGATGTGCCACCCACACAGGCAATCACACCAGCGGGCATATATCCGGCCTGTCTATCGGCCAAAATTGCTGCCTCAAGCGCGTCAATGCGCATGGCATGGGTGTTATCCGTTGGGATTTTCACCAGATTTTCTTGGCCGATCCCCGCAATACGGGCTGATTTATCAATGCTGGAATGGGTTTCGCCCGACGCATAAAGCCGGATACGGGGCAGGGCGCTTAACCCTTGTTTATTGCCGCGCCACGCCAGTGCCCGTTCCCGCATTGTCAGAATTGCACTTAATGTGGTGGTGGTGGCACTGTCATGAATGGTGCCGGTAAAGGTATCGGGCAGGCCCAACGCATCGCGCAGCCAGTTGATCATCACCGCCTCGATTTCATTGGCGGCAGGCGCGGTTTCCCATAACATCGCTTGTCCGGCGATCGCATTTGCCAATTGCTCGGCCAGCATTGAGGCCGGCGAGGCATTGGCCGGAAAATAGGCAAAGAAACGCGGATGCTGCCAATGGGTTGTGGCTCCGGGTACCATGGCTTCAAAATCGGCAAAGATCTGTTCCATCGGCTCGGGGTTTTCAGGGGCAATGGGTGGCAATTTGGCTGCGGTATCGCCAATTTTGGTTTGCGCCCGCACAGGTTGGTTGCGCAGATTTAAATGATAGTCCCGCGCCCAATCGGCCGCCCGTTTCGACCAGATGTTTAAGTCTTGATAATCCATATCGGATATAAAGACGGAGACGAAAATATAGCAACCGGAAATTATTTTAAAATAGGGGGTTTAAATATTCAATAAATAGAATATGTAGTAACGCAACAGAATGGAAACACTGGAAAACCCAATGATTTCCAAGAAATGCAAGGATATAGACATGACAGATTATCCCGTTGATATGACAATTTCACCGGTTGTGACGCCCTTTTTTGATGCGGACAGCAACACATTCACCTACGTGGTGAAAGACCCTAATTCAAACGCCTGCGCGATTATCGATTCCGTTTTGGATATTGATTACGCCTCGGGGCGCATTACCTATGATCACGCCGACAAGATCATTGATTTCATCACCGAAAACAATTTTGAGCTGGTGCTGCAAATCGAGACCCATGTGCATGCCGATCACCTATCCGCTGCGCCCTACATTCAGGAAAAGCTGGGCGGCGATATTACCGTGGGCGAAGGCATCAAAGTGGTGCAAGACACCTTTGGCAAAGTCTTTAACGAAGGCACCGAATTCCAGCGCGACGGAAGCCAGTTTGATCGTCTGTTTAAAGACGGCGATACCTATAGCATCGGCACGATGCCTGTCACGGTGATGCACACGCCCGGCCACACGCCCGCCTGTATGACGCATATCATCGGTGATACCACCTTTGTGGGCGATACGTTGTTTATGCCCGATAGCGGTTCTGCGCGGGCTGATTTTCCGGGTGGTGATGCAGGCCAACTCTATGATTCTGTGCAAAAAATTATGTCTTTGCCGGATGATATGAAACTGATGATGTGCCATGATTACGGCCCGAACGGGCGCAATATTCAGAATGAAACCACGGTAAAAGAGCAAAAAGAACATAACATTCACTTTGGCGGTGGCACCAGCCGCGAGGATTTTGTCAAAATGCGCGAAGAACGCGATGCAACCTTGGCCATGCCGCGCCTGATCATTCCGTCGTTGCAGGTGAATATGCGGGCCGGGGAAATGCCGCCTGCAGATGCAGATGGCAAATCCTACTTCAAGGTGCCAATCAATCAACTATAACTTCACGGCAGGCCAATTAATCGGCCTGCCGTTTTTTTCGAGACAAGATAAAATCAGGATAACATGATGGAAATCAAACATTTATCACCCGACTTTGCTGTCAGCCCTCAGATTAAAATCACCGATCTTGAACATATCTGGAACGCGGGATTTAGATCGATCATTTGCAACCGCCCCAATGGCGAAGCGCAAGATCAGGATAATGCCGAAGACATCGAGGCCAAAGCCCGCGACATGGGCTTTGATTTTCTGTTTCTGCCGGTTGAATCCGGCCGCGCGGCCATGCCCCATGCCATGCAAACCCGCAAGGCGCTGGCCGACATGCAATCGCCCGTACTTGCCTATTGCCGAACCGGCACCCGCTGCACGGTGATCTGGTCTCTGATGATGATCCCCGTGCTTGAGGCCAACGAAATTTTATCTGCCACATCGGCGGCGGGATATGATATGTCACCCCTGATTGCTGCGGACGATTAAACGCAAGCAAAGATGTTAAACCAAAGGTCCAAGCGCATGGCAAAACCCCGTGTTTCAATCCCCAAACCTCTGCGTCAGTATTTGCCAATTCTGGAGTGGGGCAAGGCCTATTCGCGCGATACCTTAAGCAATGATCTGGTGGCGGCCACCATCGTCACTATCATGCTGATCCCGCAATCTTTGGCCTATGCACTCTTGGCTGGATTGCCCCCCGAAATGGGGCTTTACGCCTCGATCCTGCCACTGATTGCTTACGCCATGTTTGCCACCAGCCGCGTTTTGGCGGTGGGGCCTGTGGCCATCGTTTCCCTGATGACAGCCTCGGCGGTGGGGCAGGTGGCCCTTTCAGGATCAACCGAATATGCCACAGCGGCCATTGTTCTGGCGCTTATGTCGGGGCTGATATTGCTGGGCATGGGGTTACTGCGCTTGGGCTTTTTGGCCAATTTCCTGAGCCATCCGGTGATCGCCGGCTTTATGGCCGCCGCAATTATCCTGATCGCCATGAGCCAGTTCAAACATCTTTTGGGGATCAAAGCCTCGGGCAGCAATCTGCTTACTCTTGGCCCCTCCTTGTTTAAAAACCTGCTTTCGGCCAACTGGATTACCATCCTGATTTCGATCGGAGCCAGCGGATTTCTGATCTGGGCGCGCAAAGGGCTAAAACCCATCCTGTCGCGTTTGGGGCTTGGGGTGCAGCTGGTAACAATCCTCTCGAAAACCGGCCCGCTTGTGGTGGTTGCTGTCACCACATTTCTGGTCTGGGCGCTTGGCTTGGATAAACATGGCGTGGCGATTGTCGGAACCTTGCCCCAAGGTATTCCACCCCTTGTGATGCCCACATTCGACGCTGCCGTCTGGTCCAGCCTTGCGATGTCTGCGGTGATGATTTCCATCATCGGTTTTGTTGAATCCGTGTCGGTTGGTCAAACACTGGCCGCACGGCGCAAACAACGCATCGTTCCCAATCAGGAATTGATCGGGCTTGGCAT
The DNA here is from genome assembly GCA_947311455.1 of uncultured Marinosulfonomonas sp. Classification (GTDB taxonomy): domain Bacteria; phylum Pseudomonadota; class Alphaproteobacteria; order Rhodobacterales; family Rhodobacteraceae; genus Profundibacter. The sequence goes on from CAMZKY010000200.1 coordinate 6,235, forward strand.
GTCCAATATCGGCTCGGCCGTGTCTGGCGGATTTCCTGTGACGGGGGGCTTTTCACGCTCGGTGGTGAATTTTGATTCCGGCGCCAAAACCCCCGCCGCCGGTGCTTTTACCGCTATCGGTATCCTGCTTGCGGCGATGTTTTTAACCCCGCTTTTGTATTTCTTACCCAAAGCAGCGCTCTCGTCGATCATCATTGTTGCCGTTTTGTCGATGCTTGATTTTTCGATGCTAAAGAAAACATGGGCCTATTCAAAACCCGATTTCTGGGCCGTGGCGGTCACCATCACCCTGACGCTCCTGATGGGGGTAAAAATCGGCGTTTCAGCGGGGGTGATCCTATCGATGGTGCTTTATCTTTATGCCGCCACCAAACCCCACATCGCCGAAGTGGGCCGCGTGCCCGATACCGAACACTACCGCAATATCCTGCGTCACAGCGTTGAAACCTCCCCCACGATTGTGACTTTACGCATTGACGCCAACCTGTTTTTTGGCAACGCGCGCTTTCTTGAAGATTACATCCTGGAACGCGTGGTTGGTGATGAAAACCTGAAACATGTGATCCTGCAATGTACCGCGATTAATGAAATCGACATGAGCGCACTTGAATCGCTTGAAACCATCATTGATCGGCTTAACAGCTTTAACATCAAACTCCACCTGTCCGAGGTTAAAGGCCCCGTCATGGATCGCTTGAAACACACCCATTTTCTGCAAGATCTATCTGGAGAGGTATTCCTAACCCAACATCAAGCCATGGATGCGCTGAGTAATAATCCACCTCACTAACCCCTTCTTCTTTTCCTACAAATATCCCTGCCAAAGGCCCCGCCTTGCCGTCAGGCAAGGCTTCCCCGGTGTCGCGTAGCGACTCCTTTTTCTAACTGGTCACAGGCACTCTTTGTGGATATGACACCCCCATGACCTGTTTATCCCCCGATATAGCCGCCCGTCTCTCTGTCGCCCCGATGATGGATTGGACAGATCGCCATTGCCGCTATCTGCATCGGCTGATGTCAAAAAATGCACTGCTTTATACCGAAATGGTTACCTCTGCGGCGCTGGTGCGGGGCGGGGCATTGCATTTGTTGGAGTATAACCAAGAAGAGCATCCGATTGCCGTGCAGCTTGGCGGATCTGATCCCCGTGAATTGGCACAGGCCACGGCGATCTGTGTGGATCACGGCTATGATCAGGTGAATCTGAATGTGGGTTGCCCGTCGGATCGGGTGCAATCGGGCAGTTTTGGCGCGGTGCTGATGAAACAGCCCGATCTGGTGGCGGATTGTGTGGCGGCGATGGGCGGGCAAGGTGTTGATATCACGGTGAAATGCCGGATCGGTGTCGATAAACAAGACCCGCAGCAAATTTTGCCGGAATTCCTGGAAAAGGTCAGCGCAGCGGGGGTGAAACGCTTTACCATTCATGCCCGCATGGCGTGGCTTCAGGGGCTTAGCCCCAAGGAAAACCGCGATGTGCCGCCTTTGGATTATGATCTGGTGCTGCAAATGAAACGGGATTTTCCGCAGTTGCACATTTCGATCAATGGCGGGATTAACACGCTTGATCAGGCGCAGGAATTTCTGGATGCGGGGCTTGACGGTGTCATGATCGGGCGCGCTGCCTACCACACGCCGGATCAGGTGCTACTTAAGGCGGATCAACAGATTTTCAACGCGGGCCAAGCCAAAGAAGCCCGCCAAATCATCGAGGAAATGCGCCCCTATATTGCACAGCATCTCCAAAACGGTGGGCGCCTTAATCAAATCACCCGCCACATGCTGGGGTTTTTCGCAGGCCAACCTGGCGCGCGCGGCTGGCGTCGGGTGCTGTCAACGGATTCTGTTAAAGACAGTGCAGGACTTGAGGTTATCGATTTGGCACTGACCCATGTAAACAAGGATTTCGGCGATGTTTGAAACAGGCCTATTGATCCAGATGACGCTGATGATGCTGGCCATTGGCGCCTTTGCCTGCGTGTTGGCTGGATTATTGGGCGTTGGCGGCGGCATCATATTGGTGCCCGCCTTTTTCTATATGTTTTCGACACTTGGATTTTCAGGCGATCAATTGATGCAAGTG